>JALOOE010000309.1 GCA_025454565.1 Anaerolineae bacterium | reverse complement strand
GCCTGGCCGCTCCCCGACATCTCCAGCCCGACGTCGAAGCCTTCCTTCATCCCCAACTCCTCCTGGGCCTGGGCGATGCTTTTCTCGCGCACGTCGAGCGCGACGGTGGCGCCCATCTTCTTCGCCAGGGCGAGACGGTACGGGTTCATGTCGGTGGTGACGATATAGCGTGCGCCCGCGTGCCTTGCGACCGCCGTGGCCATGATGCCGATGGGGCCCGCGCCGGTGATGAGCACGTCTTCGCCCAGCACCTCGAACGCCAGCGCGGTGTGCGTCGCGTTGCCGAACGGGTCGAAGATGCTCAGCAGCTCCATCGGGATGCGTGGATCGGCGTGCCAGACGTTGGTCACCGGGATGCACAGATATTCGGCGAACGCGCCGGGGCGGTTGACGCCGACCCCCTTGGTGTCCTTGCACAGATGCCGGCGTCCCGCCAGGCAGTTGCGGCACCTTCCGCAGACCAGGTGCCCCTCGCCCGAGACGATGTCGCCGATCGCAAGGTCGTGGACGTTGCTGCCGAAAGCGGCGACGGTGCCGACGAATTCGTGGCCGATCGCCATCGGTACCGGGATCGTCTTCTGCGCCCAGGCATCCCACTTCCAGATGTGGATGTCGGTGCCGCAGATCGACGCTTTGTGGATCTTGATCAGCACATCGTTGATGCCGATCTCCGGCACCGGGATCTCTTCCAGCCAGAGGCCGGGCTCTGCGTGTTTCTTGACGAGGGCTTTCATCGTCGGTTGCATAGTCTGAAACCCTCCTTGATCAGGTTCCGAGAGTCACGTCCGGCACAGGCCGAATCTCTACATCTCGCTGGCATCCGTGGCGCGCTTTCCGACCGAGCCAGTTCGGGGATCACAAACTGTCCTTCAAAATACGCCGCACGCGGGAAAAGCTCGGCAGGTGCGATTCCATAGTGACAGGATCGAGCCTGCCCAGTATCGCGAAGGAGCGCTTGCCTTTGGCGTAAGCATTTGGGCAGCGTTGGGTCGCTTGCGCCAACCGATCCTGAACATCATCGTGCGGACGGTGCTCCAGATCATCCAATGGCGGCAGTGCGGAGGCCTGAAACGCTTGTCCGTAATGCTCAGCCAGTGCCTGCCGATCGGCGATGATCCAGGTCTCCATACACGTTGTCATGAACAAGACCTGCCGATCAGCAGCGCCGCTCGGTGTTCGCCAGCCGTCTCGCTGGCGTAAATGCTCCCAGGTAGATTCGAGATTCGCGACCGGCTCCTCACTGTCTATCAGTAAGGCCACGTACTCTGCCGGCCCAGCTTCCCTATGCGCAACTCTAAAATCGTCATAGGCTTCTCCCCGACCGCCGCAAGCCACAAGGCGAGGCATCCGACCCGCAAAGCCGCTGTTCTCAAGCAACTTGCGAAATCCCTCGCGACACCGCGCGTGCAGCTCCTTGGAATCACCGCCCCCCTCAAGGTAAATCGTGGCGCTCACCAGCGTGTCCCCCCGATTTGTCCTTTGGTCCATAGCTGGCCGAGCCGGTATTGCTCCAGCCATCCAGATAACTTTTCATGACTGAGGCGTTCGACGACCGTGCGATCATCATGGTGTTCGCATACCAGAACTGTTTCCGGACGTTCCGTCATCGCATCCACAAGAATATCGGAGTGCGTTGTTACGATGAGTTGAGTTCTTTCGGATGTACTGACTAGAAGGTCTGCCAGTTTGTGCAGGACATCGGGATGTAGTCCTAGTTCCGGTTCTTCAATGCAGATCAGCGGTGGAGGTTCAGGATCGCAGAGGATGGCAAGCAAGCAAAGATAACGCACTGTCCCATCGGAGAGCCGCACCGCCGGAATCGAGAACTCCTTCTCAGTGAAGAAAACCTGCACCGTCCCACCTTGGATGATCACGTTGAAGTCGCTGAAGCATTCGTAGAAATCGCGCAGTCCAGCGAGTATTGCGCTCTTAGCCTTAGGAAACCTGCTGAGTCGGTTCAGGAACAGCCCCAGGTTGGAAAAATCCTCTTCCAGTCGGTCATTGCGCAGGTCGGCCTTCTGGAACTCGCGGAAAACCGTATTGCGGCCGAAAGCCCATTCACGGTAGAGGCGAATCTTGCCATACGTGTCGGCTAAGAAAGAGATCTCAGGATAGGATTCAGGGTCTCGGCGTTGGGCGAGGATGGAGAAATCCGGCTCCACATATTCGCGCTCCAGTTGTCGTTCTTTGCCTTTAGTATTCAGTGTGGGACGGCCACGTTGGTAGCGATAGTAGAAATGGGGGTGCTGCTGTCCGGGATAGGGCTGTTCATTCTCGATACGTTCGTCGTCGAGACGAAAGAACTGGTTTTCCGCACGGAAGGAAAGAGAGTGACGGAGTGGTTGAGCGCCATCGGGGTTGCAAAATACGGCATCAAGTACGGCCGGATTCCTAGGATTACCTTTCCAAATCCACTCGTTGACCCCGCCCCCGCGCTCGATCACGCTGAGCAGATCGCCGGGCCTATCGCGTACGGGCGTCGCACGCAGCAGAGCCAATGCTTCTATCAGGTTCGACTTCCCCGATCCGTTCGTGCCGATCAGGACATTTAGGTTCATCAGAGGCAGAGCCGGCGTGTCCGGGCCGAACGATAACAGGTTCTGCAGTGTGATGGCGTGAAGCAACCGATGATCATCGATGCATGAAGCAGGTTGAACGACAGTTTGATCAGTCAGCACGACGGACCTCCGAGTCTACACATTAACACAAAACTATATCACCAAGATGGATTGCCGCTTCTGGATCAACTATGCTTCTATCGTCACTCCCGGCACGGGCATGATGTCGATGATCTCCTGAGCGCCGGCGGCGCGCAACGACGTCTCCAACGATGTGCGATCAGGATCGGGCCACAGCGCGATGATGGTGCCGCCGCCGCCGGCGCCGGCCAGCTTGGCCGCCGGCGCGCCGGCTTTCAGCGCGGCCTGGATCAATGCCTCGTTGTGTTCGCCGGAGCCGCCAAGCGAGCGCTGGATGGCGTGGTTCTCGTTCATGCAGGCGGCCAGATCGGGCCAATTGGCCGTCAACAGCGCGCGTTTGCCCGCGGCCGCCAGTTCGGTGATCCGGTTGTATGCGTCTACGATTTCCGCTTCGCCGTCGAGCCAACGCTCGCGCAACGGTTTGTGCACCTCGCCCGAATGGTGCTGGACGCCCGTGTAGGCCAGGACGAAGGGGAGGAAGGGAACGACCTCGGATAACGATTCCACTGTGGCAAAGAGCTCGGCTTCCAGCGTGCGATAAAACTGCTTGCCGCGAAAATCCATGTAGTTGAGACCGCCGAAGGTCGTCATATAGGCATCCTGATAGCCGCACACGACCTCCAGGTAGTTCAGCTCGATGAAACGGGCAGTTTCGGCGACCTGGTAGCGGTGCGGGTGCTGATTCTGCCAGGCCATGAGGCCCCGCACCATCGCCACCAGCAGCGCGGTCGAGCCGGAAAGCCCGCTCTGCATCGGGATGTCGCTGCCGAAAGTGATGTGTGCGGACATCTCAAGCAGCTTGAAGTAGCGCAAGACCGCCCGCGCCAGGTCGAAGCGGTCGCCGCGCGGGCGCAGATCCTCCAGCTTTCGGATGCTGACGCATTGGCCGTCCGTCTCAAGCGTGAGCATCTCATCGGGCCGGATTTCCACCCACGCGCGCAACGGCACCGAGCAGGATAGCACCGCTCCGCCGTACATGTCCGTCGGATTGCCCACGATGCCGGCCCGCCCGGGCGCGCTGCAGCGCACCCGGCGTTCAGATGTCATACGCCTGGTCTTTCAGATATTTGCGGAGCGTGTAGCCATACCGCTCGTCGGCCAGGGCAAAGTCCACGAAGGCCCGGAAATAGCTCTCGAAGTTGCCGATATCGTAGCGCCGCTCGCCGGGGCGCAGCCGCCAGGCATACACCGGCCGGCCCCACTGGATGAGCAGGCGGATGGCGTCGGTGAGCTGCAGCTCGCCCCGGCTGTCCATGGGCGTTTGGCGCAACGCCTCGAAGATGTCAGGATTGAAGACGTAGCGCGCGGCGACCGCCAGGCGGCTGGGCGCGGATCCGACGCGCGGCTTCTCGACGATATCGCGCAGACGGAACGGCACACCGGGGGGCGGTTCGGCGGCTGTGGCGGGGGCAACGGCATTGCCCGCGGGGGCAACGGCATTGCCCGCAGGGGCAATGATGCCGTATCGGTAGACATCGTCGGGCGTAACATCCTCGACCAGGATGGTCGCGCACGCGCCGCTGGCGATATGGCCGGCGACGAGCGCCCGCAGCGTTGCGCCCTCGCGCTCGCCGGTGATGATCGAGTCTCCCAACGAAACCACACACGGATCGCTCCCGGCAAATTCCGCGCCGTAGAGCACCGCGTCGCCCAGGCCGCGCGGCTCCGCCTGCCGCGTGTAGAAGAAGCGGGTTTCACTGTTG
>JALOOE010000308.1 GCA_025454565.1 Anaerolineae bacterium | reverse complement strand
GCGCTGAGGGTCGGTAGCAGATTGTGGAGCTGGAAGACGAAGCCGACTGTTTTGGCCCGAAATACGTCCACATTTTTGAGCCGCGCCAGGTTCTCGCCCGCCACCCACACCTCGCCGGAGGTGGGCTGGTCGAGTGCGCCAAGCATGTTGAGCAGTGTGCTCTTGCCGCAGCCGCTCGGCCCCATGACCGCCAGCAATTCGCCCCGCGGCACGCTCAGGTTCACCCCGTCCAACGCCCGCACGGACGCCTCGCCGGAGCCGTAGATTTTCGTGAGATTAGCGGTGCGAATCAGCTCTTCTGTCATGATTGCTTATCCGTGGAGCGTATTGCGTAGTGCGTATTCCGTGATCCCTCCAACATGACCTCGGTCAGAACAACAATACGCACTACGCACCATGTCCCCTTGTCTGCTCGTTTCCTTGTTTCCCCGTCTACTTCGCCGCCTGAATATTCACCGTCATCCCCCACCGCAGACTCGGATCGGGATCGGGCATCTCCACGATCACGGTGAAGTTGGTGCTGCCTTTCTCGGTGGTGCTCATGGGTGCGATGCTGGCTATCTTTCCCTGGAACGCGCGGCCGGGCAGGGCGTCAAAGGTCAATTCCACGGGCATCCCGAGCTTCAGCCGGGTGACGTCAGTCTCGCGCAGGTCGGTGGTCTCGACCCGCAGCTTGCTCGTATCGCCGAGCATCAGCACCGGTTGGCCGGGTGACGCCAGCTCGCCGGGACGCACATGGATCGTGCCTACCTGCCCCGCGAACGGCGCCACGATCTGGGTCTGCTTCAATTGCGCCTGGGCCTGTGCCAGCGCGGCTTGGGCCGACTTGATCCGAGCATCCGCCACGGCCTTATCCTCGGCTGTCGCACCAGCCTTGATTCGGTCGAGCACGGCCTGTGCCCGCGCCACCTGCGCCTCCGCGGATTTCACGGCGGCCTCGGCCGGCGGCACCTGAGCGCGAGCGACTTGCGCCTGCGCTCTCGCGGCATTGATCTGCGCCTGGGCGACTGCGAGCTGCTCACGCGAAACGCCCTGGATCGCGATCTGGTATGCAGCCTTGACGGCCTCGTAGTCGGCTGTAGCCTGCTGGAGCGCCAACGACTCCGGTCGTGCGGCGATTTCCGGATCACCGCGCACGCGATCATAGGTGCGTTGCGCCTGCTCGAGCGCCAGCCGGGCTAGATCGATCTTGCGTTGCGCCTCCAGCCGTTCGGCCGCCGAGGGCCGGCTGGCAAGCTCGCCATATTGCGCCTGGGCGATCGCGACCTGGGTCTCGGCGGCAGAGGCAGCTTCCTGGATCTGTTTCACAGTGGCTTGCGCCTGGGCGACCGCGCCCTGTGCGGCGGCGATATCGGCCTGGGCTTGTGCCAGCTCGATCGGCGTGGCCCCAGCGACAAGCTTGCTGCGTGCGGCTTCTGCCTCGACCACTGCGGCCTTGGCGACTTCTACCTGGCTTTGTAAGATGCCGTTGTCCAGGTCGGCCAGCACGGCGCCGGCCTCGACTGTATCGCCTTCGGCTGCGTTCAGGGTGCGCAAAGTGCCGCTGACTGCCGGACTCAAGCCGGCCCAGCGCGCAGGCAACAGCTTGCCCGAAGCCCAGATGACGTTATCTTGGCTCGTGGCCGTGCCCTCAGCCTTCATGGTCGCATCCGTCGCCGGCTTGTTCGTTGCGCTGCTGCAGCCGGCCAGGGCCAAAATTGCGACGAGCAAGATGATGAGTGTGTGCTTCATCGCTTCCTCCAGTCAAACGTCAAGCGTCAAACGTCATATCCTCTCGTCACGTTTCACGTTTGACGTTTCACGCTTCATTCGTATCGCAACGCCTCCACCGGCTGCAGCCTGCTCGCCCGCCATGCCGGATAGAAGCCGGCGATCAACCCGACACCCAGCGCCACGGCGATCGCATCGATAAATGTCCGCAGGTCCCACGAGGCCGTGATCATCGCGTCCGCCATCGGTATCTTGCTGATGCCCAACAACATGACGACTCCCAGCACGCAACCGAGCGCCCCTGCGACCAGGCACAACCACAGGCTCTCCTGCACCACCTGGCTGAGGATGCTGTGTTTGGGCCAGCCGAGCGCGCGTAACGTGCCGATCTCGCGCGTGCGCTCGTAGATCGACATCATCATCGTGTTGGCGACGACGATCCCGCCCACCAACATCGCCAGGATGCCGATCACCGAGGCGAACGCGTCCATCTGGTCTTGGGCATCCGAGTCCTGCGCGAACTGGCTGCTCAGACTCGCCTGGGCGTCGGGGAAACGGCGCTCAAGCGCGGCACGCACCACGCTTACGTCGTCCGCATTGACCGCATCCACGAAGATGAAGCTCACCGAGCGCGGCCGGTTGAGGACGCGCTGCGCCTCGCGCAGCGCCATCACGCTGCCGCCGTCTTCATAGGTCACACCGGTTTCGTAGATGCCGACGATCTTGTAACGGTTGTCGTACAAAGTGATCGTGTCGCCCACACCCACTTTGTAGTTTTTGGCCGCCGTCTTCCCGATCATGATCTCGTTCGGTCGCGCCAGCAGGCGTCCCTCGACTAACTGGTAGTGCGCCATGGCGGCGCTGTTCGGGTCAATCCCGCCAAACAAGAAGAACGGCATGTCCGCAGTCATCACGAATCCCATGAGGTACGGGCTGACCGATTTCACGCCCGGCATGGCTTGAATCTGGCCGACCATGCGTTCATCGAGCGCGCTCATGCTCATATCCGCGACCTTCTTTTGCATCAACGTGATGTGCCCGGTGCTGCCGCTGCCGGCCAGCATGTTGAGCTGGCCCAGGATGCCCTTGCTCATGCCGCCCATCATCACCAGCGTCGCCACCCCAATGCCGATGCCGGTCGCGGAAAGGATGGTGCGCGTACGGCGGCGCCACAGATTGCGAAACGCCTGTCCGCCGAACAGCAGCCGGGAGCGCCGCTTACCATCAGCGCCGGCGCCGCCTTCATAACGGAGGGCCTCCACCGGCTGCAAATTGGCCGCGCGCCAGGCGGGATACGCGCCGCCGATGATGCCCAGGATCAGAGCGGTGATCAGGCCCTGCGCGAACAGGCCGGGGGAATAGACCCCCTCCATGAATGCGCCCACCCCCGGTGCGCGTTCGGCCAACTCCGTCAGCCCCACGCCGATGCTGATGCCGATCACGCCGCCGACCAGGCCGAGCAGGACCGCCTCGCCCATGATCATGCGGACGATCTGCCCGCGGCGCCAGCCCAGCGCGCGTAACGTGCCGATCTCACGCGTGCGTTCGAGCACGCTCATCACCATCGCGTTCATCATGCCCAGCCCACCGACGATGATGGCAACGGCCGCGATACCCCAGGCATAGCCTTGCATCAGGCCTGCGTATTGCTCGGCGCCGTTGTATTCGCTGGCGATGTTGACGGATAGAACCTTATCCAGCGATTCGATGCGGCGCTTGATTTGGTCTATATCGGAATTGCGACGAATGCTGACCTGAAAGAGGCTAACTTTGCGCGGCTTCTGAGCGATATCCTGGCCGTCGGTCAACGTGACCAAACCGCCCGACTCCTCCATGCCCTGTCCCGTCTCGTAGATGCCGACGATGCGATAGGGCACGCCGTAGAGCCGCACGGTATCGTCTACCGTTTTCTTGAGCGAGTCGGCGGCGCGGCGACCGATGACGATCTGTTTCGGCCCGGTGACGGGCTTGCCTTCGACGATCCGGTAATGTGTGGTCGAAGCGCTGCCCGCCGGGTAGCCGAAGATGAGGAAGAAGGGCATCTCGTCGGTGGCGATCCAGGTATAAACGCCCGGATCGACCGCCTCGACGCCCGGCACAGCTTGAATCCGCTGCGCGATTTCCTCATCCAGACTGCTGAAAAGTGGATCGAGCGCGTTGGCCTGGATCACCAGCAGATCGGTGCTGGTGCCAATCGCCGTACCGTAGTTTTTGACCATCCCCTCGGCCATCGCGCCCAAAGCCACCACCGCGGCTACGCCGATGGCGATGCCGAGAATGGTCAATAGACTGCGCGTTGGCCGTCTCCAGAGATTCTTGAGGATCATCGTTCGCAGCCCTCAACGTGAAACGCGAAAACTTCCTCTTGAGAATCGATCATCGCGCCGCTCAGCGTCAGCGGTGGACATTTCCCCTCCGGTTGGCTGTCTGTTTCCTGACGCGCCGGTTATTGGGAGGGAAAACCGTTGGACGCATCGGCGTCATTCATCATGCGGAGATTGGTGTTTGCGATGGTCATGGTTGCCCAGGGAGAGCATACCGCGTTCTGTGTGTTCGGTCAACACATCAGAAAACGATGTGCGCCGACGGTCGTGCCGAGGTGTGGCGGGGTAGGCGTCGATGAGAACGTGAGCAGGGGGAAAGCGCGCTTTCCCCCTGCTCTGGCCTTTCGTCTGTGTGGGTTCGCCTCGTTGCGCCTTACGGCAGGTAATACGTCATCCGTTGCAGGCCGACGACCGGGTCGATGTACTGCACGCGCACGCCAGCGGGCACCATAATTGTAATCGGCGCATAGTTCAGGATGGCCTTGACACCAGCATCGATCATGGTGCGGGCAGTCGCCTGGGCGAATTCCGCGGGTGTGGCGATGATGCCGACGACGATCCCACGCTCGCGAATCGTCGCTGCCAACTCCTCGACAGGTTGCACCTTGACCTTGTTCACACCCATGATCTGGCCGATCTTCGCCGGTTCGTTGTCGAAAATGACCGTGATGTTGAACCCCTTGCCGGCGAAACCGGGGTAATCGGCCACCGCTTTGCCCAGGTTGCCCGCGCCGACCAGCGCCACGTTCCACATCCGGTCCACTTTCAGGATTTCGCTCAATTGTCTGTGCAGGAATGTGATGTCGTACCCCGTGCCTTGCTTGCCGAACTC
>JALOOE010000307.1 GCA_025454565.1 Anaerolineae bacterium | reverse complement strand
TCGACGCCACCGTTTGCATTTTTGAGACTTCCAATCGTATAGAGCTTCTTTAAGAGCATGCTGGGAATGAGCATCGGTCAAACTCCTCGTGCGAATGCATGGCCTAAGCAGAACGACCTGCTTGCAAACCGCGAACAAATCGCTGGCAGTATGCCACAGGCGCGGCATCCGGCCAAATGGTGCAGGCGTTGCAGCGGAGGCCGGTCTGGTGTACAATCGTCCCTGCAAGCAATTGATCGGAGTGGAGTGTATCCGTGGCGAAATTGACTCATCTGGACGCGCAGGGCCAGGCACACATGGTCGACGTGGGAGCCAAGGCGGACACCGAGCGGGAGGCGATCGCCGCCGGCCGCGTGCTGATGCAGCCGGCAACCCTGGCGCTGCTGTGCGCCGGCGATCTGCCCAAAGGCGACGTCCTGGGCACGGCGCGCGTGGCAGGCATCATGGCCGCCAAGCGCACCTCCGAGCTGATTCCCCTCTGCCACCCGCTGCTCCTGACGAAGGTCACAGTCGAGTTCGAGTTCGATGAAGTCGCCTCAGCGGTCGAGATTACGGCGGCGGTGCGCTGCCGGGGCCAGACCGGCGTCGAGATGGAGGCACTCACCGCTGTCAGCGTGGCGGCTCTGACGATCTACGACATGGCGAAGGCGATCGAACGCGGCATGGTCATCTCCGACCTTCGCCTGTTGGAGAAGCGCGGCGGCAAGAGCGGGGTGTGGGAACGGGAGACGCAGGATGACTGAATCGACGCGGATCCATGTGGGCGTGCGCGCTTTCGCCGCCCTACGCGAGGCGCTCGGTTTCGCCGAGACGGTCGTGAGCGTGGCGCCGGGCACGGATATCGCCGGGCTGATGGCGCGCCTCAACGAGCTCTACCCGCGCGCCGAGCTCACGGCACAACGTTACGGTGTGGCGCTCAATCGCAGCTATGCGCCGCTGACTGCCGTGCTGGCCGACGGTGACGAGGTCGCCCTGATCCCACCTGTAAGCGGAGGCACCGTGAACCCGAACGCGGCCAAGTTGTTCGAGGTCAGCGACCAGCCGTTATCGCTGGACGACGTGCTGCGCCGGGTAGTCGCGCCGGAACGCGGTGGCGTCACGCTGTTCGCCGGCACCGTGCGCGGCGTTACCCGGCGCGCCGGCGAAGACGAGATCGCGACTGACTACCTGGAGTACGAGGCCTATCCCGAAATGGCCGAGGAGACGCTGGCACGCATCGCAGCCGAGGTCCAGGCGCGCTGGCCGAGTGTGAGCGCTGTCAGCATCGTGCATCGCGTCGGACGGCTGGCGATCGGCGACCTGGCCGTGGTGATTGCGGTAGCCGCGTCGCATCGGCAGGACACCTTCGACGCCTGCCATTACGCTATCGACCGCGTCAAACAGATCGCGCCGATCTGGAAAAAAGAGGTTGGGCCGGACGGCTCGTTTTGGGTGGAAGGGCCGGAGTCGTCTGTGACGGGCTGAGCTGCGTGAAGGTGATGTGAGGTCGAGTCATGCGCGCAGTCATCCAACGCGTCAGCTCCGCCAGCGTGAGGGTCGCTGACGAGACGGTCGGCGCCATCGAGCGCGGATTCCTGGTGTTCGTCGGCGTCACGCACGACGACACCTACGCCGAAGCCGACTGGCTGGCGCGCAAGATCGCCGGCCTGCGCCTCTTCGAGGATGCGGCGGGCAAGATGAACCTGGGGCTGGTCGACATCGGCGGCGCCCTGCTGGTGGTGTCGCAATTCACGCTCTACGGCGACGCACGCAAGGGCCGCCGGCCTGATTTCTTGCAGGCCGCCCGCCCCCAGCAGGCCGAGCCGCTCATCACCCATTTTGTCGACCAATTGCGCCGACACGGTTTGTCCGTGACCACAGGCCGGTTTCAGGCGCACATGGAGGTGTCGTTGGTCAACGACGGCCCGGTGACGCTATTGCTCGAGACAAAGGACGTGGGGCGTGAGACATGAAATCCAGAACGCGAGGCCAGCTTCGCGTGTCGCATCTCCCATGCACCATCACCCCCATTTCGATCTGGTGCTGCACGACGATAAGGAGTTGAGCGCACTGCTCGGCTCTCGCGTCGTGGAGCGGACCACGCTGCACGAGTGGCCGTTGTCGTGCGTCCAGCGCGTGACCGCCGCTGATGGCACGCGCGCCATCTATAAGGCCCAGGCCGCGCCCAGCATCGAGCCGGAGTTCTACACAGCGGCCCGCTCGCCGCTGCTGCCGGGAGTGCGCACGGTCTACCGCACGGATCGGCACGCGTGTATGCTGATCGGGTTCATCGACGCGCCGCGGTTGGCTGATCTGAGGCTGCCGGCGGATGAGGTCGCGCAAATGGGCCGCGCTATCATCAAGGCGATAGCGCAGATCGAGGGACAACTGCCCGTCGTGTGGGACCTCGGCTCGCCCGCCGCGTGGGCCGCAGTTGCCGAGTCGATGTTGGACGCCTTGCATAAGATGGTGGGTGCGGCGCGCTTCACAGCGGTGGACACGGAAGCGCTACGAACGATCGAGCGCGCCACCGGTTCTGAATCAGTGCTGGGAGCCATGCGCGCGCCTGCGGGCCTCATCCATAGTGACTTGGGCGGAGAGAATGTGTTCGTCCTTGGGGAGAGCTACAAGGTCATCGACTGGCAATATCCCAAGCGAGGCCCGGCCGATCTGGATCTCGCGATCTTGCTGGAATCAAGCGGCCTCGATCCCCACCGTTATGTAGACACAGGCGTCGTAAGCCTCATGGTTCTCTTGCGGATTGCCTGGTTCACTGAATGCGCTACGCGCTGGTTCACGCGTGGAATGCAAAACTACGACCGGCAAATCGCCCAACTTGCAGCACAACTCTGATCGCGCTACTCGCCTGCTGACACATACGAGACGCCCGGCCGCTCAGCGATCTTGAGCCAGCGCTCCAGCTCGTCCCCGGTGACGTCGATCCTGGGGATGCGGAGCGGGTCGAACCTCGGCGAGCGGGGGGATAGCGCAAGGCCCGTCTCGCCGCCTGCCACAGCGCCATACGCGTATGTGATGCCCTCGTGCTCGCCTTTGGCTGCCAGGGCTGAATTGCCGGGAAATGCGCCATCTGGCAGCGCCAGAGAGACGATGCGCTGGCCGGGCAGCCAACGTTCTAGCAGCGTCTGGCTTAAGCCGAGCTCGCGCTGCACATCCGTCGGGCTCTTGCCGCTCAATTTTCCGCCGCCCATGCCGTAGCTGCCCACTTCCATGCCCCACTTCCGCAGCAGCTCCAATTTGCGCCTGGCCGATTCAGGTTGGCCAAAGACCGCTGCATCCGGCTCCGGGCCGCTGGGTGCGACGAAGAAGGTGGCGCGCAGCGGCCAATCGGCGGGATGAGCGTCGTGAAACGCTTTCAAGACGCCAACCGCCGAGTCGGGATCGGGCGAGCCGTCCGGCTGCAACCGAAACTGGCCCGGCGTCGCGCCGTCGAAGGTCAGGACTACGGGACGTTTGCCCTCCGGCACCATACTCAGTCGCTCCTCGACCATCTGGCGCAGCGTGACCGGATAGTAGCCCGCAGCGAGCAGCCGCTCCAGATCATCACGAAATGCGGCCGGCGTGCGCTGACCGGACTGCCCGGCCTTGTCGATGTCTTTGTAGCGCAGCACAGGCACATAGCCATCGAGATTGGGCGGATAGCTCGGCTGTGCTGAAGCGAGCGCGGCACGCGTGTATTTCACCGTCGGATCCCAGAGCAACCAGCCGCGACCGCCTGCCTCGCGCACGCCGTCCATCTGAGCTCGGATTTCGTCCGGCGTGTATACTCGCTTGTCAAATGCATAGTCCTGGAAGTCCTGGAGCCAGGGGCGGATTTCGAGGCGGGGGTTAACCGACTTGGCGCGCGCCACGGACCGCTGAGTGCTTTTCTTCAGGATTTCGTAGGGAAACGCGACGGCATTGCTGTAGGCGCCGCCGTCATTCGGCAAGCCATCGGCGAATGTCGAAGGATACAGCATCGGCGATAGCACATCGAGATTGGGCGCAACATCCTCCACCACCTGACCGATACCCATGTCGTTTGTCATCCAGGCGGTGTAGCCGAAGGTATCCGCGCTCACCTTCACGTTCAGCGGCTCCAGCGCCTGCCTGGCACGCCCCAAAAAGCCGGCGATGGTCGAGACGCGATTGGCTTGCGTGTTTGGCCCGGAGAAGGTCGCTCGACTCACCGCGCCATCCGACGGGAAGCGCACGTAGTCGAACTGCACCTCATCGAAACCGAGCTTCGCGGCCTCCGTCGCCAACGCGATGTTGTAGTCCTGCACCTCTTTGCGGTTCGGATCGCCCCATCCCAGGCCCTCGCCGTCTTTCCAAGGTCGTCCGGTCGTCGCATCACGCACGGACCACTCCGGGCGCGCAGCGGAGAGCAGGTTGTCTTTGAACGTGACAATCCTGGCGATAGTGTAGATATTGTGATC
>JALOOE010000306.1 GCA_025454565.1 Anaerolineae bacterium | reverse complement strand
ATCGTGCACCATGATCAAGACGCCACCGATCTCATCACTCCGGCTGCGACGGGCAATCAGCCCCTGCACCCACCCGCCGACGGTCGGCGGTGGCCACACAGGCAGCACCTTGCGCGTCCAGATATGAGAACTCTCTTCCACCTCGTGTTCGAGCGCTTGACGCGTGACCAGTGCCTCTACGACTTGATCGTCATCTCCCGTATGGAGGTACGATAGCCGCTTGCCGCGAAGGTCGTCCAGATAACCCAGCCGGCGGTACAGGTTGTTAGCGATGCCGCTGACATACGTGATGTGGCGCTGTGCATCGACCAGCATCACCCCGTCCATCTCTCCAAACGCAGAGAGTTGCTCGGCCCAGGCCAGCTCACCACGCATACACATGCTCTTCAGCCAGTCGATGGCCCGCCGAAATGAGATATGGCGGTGTCGGTGGCGTTCGAGCTGGATCAGCGTGGTTTCGACGCTGAATAGCGCCAGCAGTTTGCCGCCGCCGCCGAATACAGGATAGATCTCCTGGCTCACCGGTGCGCCGCTGGGCCTTAGCTCATGCTGAATGCGCACGTGGCGGCGCTTGTGCACGGCATCCACATAGACAGCGGATTCGTCACCCAGCAATTCGGTGTCCGACAGATCGGCATCATAGAGCGACGCGATGGAATGGGGCTGCGCCTGCGCCAGCACGACGAAGGTGGTTGAGGATCGGGGATGGAGCAACAGGAGATCCGCGCGGCTGAGGTCGGCCGTGATGGCCATACCGCGCACGATATTCCGCAGAAGCTCCCGGTCAGGCTCTGCCAGATCCGGATCAGCCTTCGCCAGCTCGCTCATCGTTGTCACAAAGCGTCAACCGAGTCAATGGGGCCGAAGGTCACACATCCACCAGCCTCTGCTATGCGCTGAGCCAGTCGAATGCCTTTCATTTGGCCCAATCACCCCATCGTAACGGGCGTGTCGCCGTTGGGCTTTCCCAAAGAAGGAGGGGCGGGCACACTTGCCCCACCCCTCCACGCCAGTCGGGGCGAGAGGATTTGAACCTCCGACCACTTGAACCCCATTCAAGTGCGCTACCTGGCTGCGCTACGCCCCGAACACGGAACAAGTATACTCAGGGGGCGCACTTTGTGCAAATCACACCGAGTGCGCTGAGGATGCGCCGTACTCGTCCGAGTTGCGGATCATGCGCGCTCGTGATATAAGCGATGCGGCTGGTTGAGCAAATCGAGAACAGGAAGGTCAGTATGATCCCCGTCGACGTTGCTTTCCCCAGGGTAGCGCTTGTGGAGCAGCACATCGAGTCGCCACGGCTCGACGATGTGCCGAGCGCCGTTCGCGCCGAAATTGCCCACCTGGGCGTGGCGCGCAAAGTGCGGCCCGGCATGTCCGTCGCCGTGACCGCCGGTAGCCGCGGCATCACCGGCATCGATATGATCCTTGCGACCGTCGTGGCGGAGCTGAAGCGCATGGGCGCCGAACCATTCGTGATCCCATGCATGGGCAGCCACGGCGGCGCGACCCCCGCAGGCCAGGTCGAGGTCCTGCATAGCCTCGGGGTCACCGAGCAGACAATGGGCTGCCCTATCCGATCGTCGATGGAGGCAATCCAGATCGGCGTCACCCCGGAAGGGATTCCTGTGTATCAGGACAGGAACGCCTTCAGCGCCGACGGCATCGCCGTAGTCAACCGCATCAAGGCCCACACCGACTTCACCGGCCCGGTCGAGAGCGGCCTGATGAAGATGCTGACCATTGGGCTCGGCAAACACACCGGCGCGCTCTCCGCTCACCGCCACGCGATCCGCTACAGCTATGCTGCGGTCATCGCCTCGATGGCGCGCGAAGTCATCCGCCGTGCGCCGCTGCTCTTCGGACTGGGGATTGTCGAGAATGCGAATGACGAGACCGCGTTGATCAAAGCCATCTGGCCGCAGGACTTCGAAACGGTCGAGCGCGACCTGCTCCAGCGCGCCAAAACACTCATGCCTCGCCTCCCCTTCAGCCAGCTCGATGTCCTGCTGATCGATGCGATGGGCAAGGAGATCAGCGGCAGCGGCATGGACTCCAACGTCCTCGGCCGGCGCATCGTCTTTGGCGAGGGAGAGCCCGACAGCCCACGCATCACACGCATCGCTGTTTGCGATCTGACAGAAAAGAGCCACGGAAACGCGATCGGCGTCGGCCTTGCCGACTATACCACCCAGCGTCTGGTCGACAAGATCGACCGCTATCAGACTTATATCAATGGACTGACCTCCGGTTCCCCGGAACGTGGGCGTCTGCCAATGGTCGCCGAACACGATCGTGAAGCCGCCGAGTGGGCGTTGATGACGTGCGGCGCCGTCGATACCCTGCGGTCCCGACTGGTGCGCGCCAAAGACACACTGCACCTGACGCGCTTCTTTGCTTCCGAGGCATTATTGGCCGATATCGAGGCCGATTCCAGGCTGAAGGTCATCAGCGAATTCGCGCCGCTCGCGTTCGATGACTCCGGCCGAGCTCTGCCCAAAGAGATATAGCACACCGTGAAATTTCGCATCTGGGCGGCGCTCGGCGCAGTCTATCTCATCTGGGGCTCCACCTACCTGGCGATCCGCTTCGCCATCGAGACGATGCCGCCATTCCTGATGGGGGGCCTGCGCTTCCTCATCGCGGGCGCGGCGCTCTTTGCGATGCGGCGGCTGATAGGCGACAAGCCCCCATCCAAGACCGAATGGCGCTCGGCGGGCATCGTCGGCCTGTTTTTGCTCACTGGCGGCAACGGCTGCGTTGTGTTCGCCGAGCAGTGGGTGCCCTCTAGCCTGACTGCGCTGCTGCTTGCGACCACCCCGCTGTGGATCGTGCTCATCGATTGGCTGCGACCTGGAGGGCATCGTCCGACCGGCCGAGCGCTGCTCGGCGTGCTGGTTGGGTTCGGTGGCGTGGCGCTGTTGATCGGTCCGGGCGAGATTGCATTGGGTGGGCGCATGGAGTTGGTCGGGGCGCTGGTTGTGGTGCTCGGCGCGCTCTTGTGGGCTATCGGCTCGCTCTACGGTCGCGGCGCAGCGCTGCCATCGTCACCCTTGCTTGGCACAGGCATGGAGATGTTGGTCGGCGGCGGCGGCCTGCTGATCTTGGGCACGGTGGCAGGGCAATGGAATCAGTTCGACCCGGCGGCTTTCTCCACGAAATCGACGGCCGCTTTCGTTTACCTGATCGTCTTCGGCGCATGGATCGCGTATAGCGCGTACGTGTGGCTGCTGAAGAATGCGCCCACCCCGCTCGTCGCCACCTATGCCTACGTCAACCCTGTCGTGGCCATCGCCCTGGGCAGCGTGCTGGCGGGCGAAGCGATCACCCCGCGCACCGTGCTGGCTGCCGCTATCATCTTGGGCGCCGTGGTGTTGACGACTTCTGCGCCGCGGCCTGGCGATGCAGCACGGCGGGCGACCGCCCCAGCGAAGACAACCAGGCCGTGATGGATCATGATGCCGTCGCACCGTGCTTGTGTAAGGAATGCTACTGAATCGTCGCGGCTGCGGAGAGATACTTGCGGCAGAGATCATCGCAGTGGAGGAATCGAACGACCATGGACAATACGCAAATCGGCGGCCGCCCCGAACGTTATCGGGTCAAAGTGGCGCAGTACATCGATTATCAGCGTGATGGCTTCATCGTAGTGCGTGGACTTGCCCCGCGTGATGTAGTTGAGGAGTTGAAATGCTATGCCGACGACATGCTTCACGGCCGGATCGACGCGCCGGGCGCGCGGCCGCTGCATTTCGAGAGCACACAAGCTGAACGCTACGCGCGCTTCTCGCGCATCCATATGATCCACCGCCACCATGCGGTCGCCGAGAAGCACTTTCTCTATCCGCCCGTCATAGATGTGCTGGAGGCGCTGATCGGACCGGATGTGCTCGCACTGCAGACGATGATGTTCCTCAACCCACCAGGCATGGGCGGCCAGGGCTGGCATCAAGACGCCTATTACATTCCATCGCTGCCCGACACACTGATCGGCGCGTGGATGGCGCTCGACCGGGCCGATGAGGAGAACGGGTGCCTGTGGGTGATACCTGGCTCGCACGCTGAACCCATCTACCCCACTGCCGACCGCCGGCCCGTCCTCCATGCCGAGGAATCGTTCGACGATCTCGAGGATGTCGAGAACGTCAGTATCCTGGATGATACGATCAATACCCTATCGCGCGTCGTTCGGAAGTACCCCGACCCACTCCCCGTTGTCTGCGAGCCCGGCGATGTGATCTTCTTCAACAGCCACCTGCTGCACCGCTCCTATCGCAATCGCACCGTACTGCAACGCGCGCTCGTGGGTGCCCTGGAATCACGGGCAGACCTGGGAGGGCGAGGCAGCCAACCAGATGCACATCCTTGCGCGCGGCGCCACCCATCTGCCCTACGCGACGCCGCAGTTCGGCACGCCGGTCTACACCTCCACAGGCACAGGAGAGCAGGCCGACCCACCGGCGCGGATGATGGGCGTCGATGGCGACATGATGCCGATGTAACCCGGCCGGACGGCGCCTCTGGCGTCTTGGGTATCGTACCGCTCTGGCCGGTCTCCGACCGAACCACTTCAGGACCATCCCGCTGTGGCCGGTCTCCGACCGAACCACTTCAGGACCATCCCGCTGTGGCCGGTCTCCGACCGAGCCACTTCGGGGCCACACGACTTTCGAGGCCTATGCCTCCAACCAACTCCCGACGAAGCCTCTCGCCCCGGCAACGAACGCTGATGCAAGCATCGGCCGCTTCCCAGCCGCCTGCACCTCGTCGAGCCACAACACGCCTTCGCCGGTCACGACGCCAACCGCCCCCCGCTCACCGGCGATCACCTCTCCCTGACTCCTGCCCCCTGACTCCTGCCCCCTGACTCCTGCCCCCGGCCCCACCCGCGCTCGCAGAATCTTCAGTCGCTGGCCGTTCCACGATGTGTAGGCTGAGGGCCACGGCTGATAGGCGCGCACCTTACGCTCGATGATCGCCGCCGGCTCGCGCCAGTCGATCCTGCCCGCCGCCTTTTCGAGGCGCGGCGCATATGTTGCGCCCTCGCTGAGCTGCGGCTGAGGATCGGTCTCCCCAGCCAGATAGCGCGGCAACGTGGCGATCAGCAGCTCGCCGCCGAGCTGGGCCAACTTCGCAGTGAGGCTACCGGTAGTATCATCAGAAGCGACAGGCAGCGCCGCTGTGCCGAGCACCGGCCCGGTATCCACACCGGCATCCATCAGCATGATGCTCACGCCAGCCTGAGTATCGCCGGCCAGGATCGCCGCGGCGATGGGCGCGGCGCCACGATGACGCGGCAGCAGCGAGCCGTGCACGTTGACGCAGCCGAAGCGCGGCAGATCGAGCACGGTCTGTGGCAGGATCAGGCCGTAGGCCGCCACCACGACCAGATCGGGCGCGAACCCGGCCAATGCCGCCAGCGCATCGGGAGATCGCAGCGTCTTCGGTTGCTGAATCGGCAGCCCGCGCGCCATCGCCGCTTGCTTGACCGGAGACACTTCGACCTGCTGCCCCCGGCCGGCGGGCTGATCCTGGCGCGTCAACACGCCGACCACAGCGTAGCCATCCCGCAGCAACGCATCCAGCGCCGGGACAGCG
>JALOOE010000744.1 GCA_025454565.1 Anaerolineae bacterium | reverse complement strand
GAGTTAGGGCCCGTTCGCCAGCGCTGCGGTAGCCGCGCGGAAATCACGCTCGCGGGCCGCCCGCCGCGCCTCGGCTTCTTCGTCGCGGCCCCACTGGGCGATCTGCCAGTCCTCGTCGAGATGGGCCGCAGCCCATACCTCATCGGCTGTTGCGATGCCTTTCAGATAGGCGAGTGCCAGGACGGCAGAGCCCGTGATGGTCGTGATGAGTTGCAGTGCCGCTAGCTGGAGGTCATCCAGGTTCCTGATTGCCGAAGCGACCGCCTCGCAGACCGTCTCCGGCTGCGGCGTGTGCATGACGCCTTGCGCGAGGACGAAGCGGGCCCCGATGTCCTTTTCGACGGCCGAAAGGATAGGGTTCCAGATCTCGTCCTGGAGCGCGACGAGTTTGGCCGGGTTCGCCGCGCGATAGCAGAGCAGATCGTTCCCGGCATAGGCGACGATCTCGGCTGCCACAGCATCACGATTATCAGCAACGGTGTCGACAGCACTGTTGGCAAGCCGGGTGGCCGGCATCGATGCGGGGTCGATGACTTCGGCCTGGGCCTGCCATTCGGAAAGTACGACATCGGCGAACGGTTCGCCCGCGATCACGAGTACGCGCTTCATCGGCGTGCGCAGAGGCCGGCCGTCGAGATGGATCTCACAGCCGCCACCGGCCGCAGCGACTCGCAGGGCTTCCTTGTAAAAGCGCTTTGGAAGCGAGGGCCGCAGCGCATCTCTGATCGGCCCTTTGGGTCCGCCTGTGGCACCGCCGCCATCTCTCTGATCGGCCCTTTGGGTCCGCCTGTGGCACCGCCGCCATCTGCATCTCTGGTCATTGGTCGAGGTCCTGAAGCAAGCGCATGAGATCGTCTCTCAGCACCAGGCTATGATCGCAAACATGGTGTGCGCCCGCAGCATGCAAATCGGCGATGGGATGATAGCCCCACGCGACGCCGATGCCGCGAGCGCCGGCGTCGCGCGCCATGCCGATGTCGTAGGTGGTATCTCCGATCATCAGCGTGCGATGAGATTGCGCTCCCGTTTCCGTCATGGCCGACAGAAGCATGGCAGGGTGCGGCTTTGAGGGATGATTATCCGCCGTCTGGAGCGTTGCGAAAAGGCCGGTCAGCCCTTCCCGCTCCAGCACGGCAGCCAACCCCCGCCGGCTTTTGCCCGTCGCGATCCCGAGCAGAATGTCTGGCTCCTTTGCTAAGGCGAGGAGGGCCTCGCGCACGCCGGGATAGAGCGGTTCCTCGTGCGCCTTGTCGCGCCGCAGTTCGCCGAACGCCATCTTGTAGGCGTCCGCCAGCGCCGTCACTTGGGCAGGCTTTGCGGGTGGCGAGAGGCGGCGCACCGCCTGCTCCAGCGACAGGCCCACGACTGAGAGGATCGCTGCACGTCCGGGTGAGGTGAGGCCAAAGCCGGCAAAGGCACGCTCCATGGCCGCTACGATCATGTGCTGGCTGTCGACGAGCGTTCCGTCGCAATCGAAGACGACGAGCTTCACCGGCTGGCCTCGCCGCGCCGTTCGAGCCGGGCAAGACGCCCCTCTCGCCGTTCAACGAGCGCCGTGAGAACCCGCGACCGGCGCGCGCTCTCCTTCATCAACTCAGCGACCACGCTCGCGTAAGGACGGCCGAATGTGCCCCGCAACTGCCTCGCGGCTTCTTGCACTGCATAGAGTGCCAGCAGAACGGTGGCTGTCACGAACAGCGTGAAAATGGCCATCGAGAGGAGCCCGGCGGTCATCAGCGCGCCCCGCCACCGCCGCTGCCGCCGGACGATGAACGTCTCGTGGATTCGAGTCTCTGCAGGCGCGCCTCCTGGTCCTGCACCATCTTTTCGATGAGATCGTTCTGCCGCTTCAGTTCGACGATGTACTCTTCGAGCATTTCCCATCTTTTCGATGAGATCGTTCTGCCGCTTCAGCTCGACGATATATTCCTCGAGCATTTCGCCATGAGTCTTGCCGCTGCGTCCGGAGTAGACGCTGAAACTCCGGTTGACGAAATAGACGAAGACGCCGATCAGAACGAGGACCGGAAGCCAATTCAGGAACAAGGATGTGATGTCCGTCGCCATGGAGCTTTCCCGCAGTGGCTCATGTTTCGCCTGAAGAATACCTGCTGGCATCCAATCCCAGAAGATCCCAGGTTCGCAGCATGTGGGCAGGGAGCGGCGCCGAAACATCTATTTTGCCCCGCCCTGCCGGGTGCGGGATGATCAGCCTGCGAGCGTGCAGGTGCAGCTTGGCGTCCATGTTTTCAGCTGGCAGATCCAGGCCACCTTCGTACTTGGGATCACCGACGATAGGGTGCCCGATAATCGACATATGCGCGCGCAGCTGATGCTGACGCCCCGTAACGGGCTTCAGGGAAACCCATGCGGCCTTCCGTCCTACACGATCGATAACGGAGTAATGCGTCGTCGCATGCATCGCTTCTTTCTGCTCCCCAGGCTCGGCTTTGCGAACGCGGTCGCCGTCCGGCCCTGCGGCCTTGACCAGCGCTGCCTCGACCTTGCCCTGAAGTGGGCTGGGTACACCTTTCCCGAGCTTGGCCGCGGCGTTGCGCGTTTTTGCCACGAGAAGCACGCCTGAGGTGTCTCGATCCAGCCGATGCACGAGACGGGGCCGTTCGCCGCCGAAGCGGTCCGCCATACCGGCAAGGATACCATCGATATGACGTTTGGTTCCGGTGCCGCCTTGCACGGCGATGCCGGCGGGTTTGTTGAGCACAAGGACTTCGTCGTCCCGCGCGTTCGCCTCCGCGCGCTTGCTGTCGACGCGGACTTGGCCGGAGCGCAGCAGCTTTTGCAAATAGCTGTAGCCCACTTCTGGAAAGTGGGCGCGGAACCATCGGTCGAGGCGCATTTCGCTTTCGGCCGCGGTGACGGTGATAGCCTCGACTTTCGCGCCCGCCTGCTTTTCTCTGGCCGCCGTCATGCGATTGTCCAGCGTGCAAGAGCGATGCCGGCGACGAGCGCCGCGATCGACAAAATGACTGAGGCCGCAATGTAGACCGCGACGGTTGCCACGGAGTCCTTTGCGAAGAGTTCGTAGACGTCGAGTGAGAACGCAGAGAACGTGGTGAAGCCCCCGAGGACACCCGTCATGAAGAACGCGCGCAAATCAGGCGAGCCACCAAACCGTTCCAGAATTGTCACGACCGCGAGCCCCATCAGGAAACACCCCGCTACGTTGACCGTCAGCGTGGCCCACGGAAATGCAGCTCCACCCCGTGCCAAGGACGAGCCTACGAAAAACTGATAGGTCAGAAAGCGGAGCGCGGCTCCAAGGGCGCCGCCCACCGATACGAGAACCAGCAGCTTCATCGCGCCCCCGGAAACGGTATTTGCAGGCTCATATA
>JALOOE010000305.1 GCA_025454565.1 Anaerolineae bacterium | reverse complement strand
TTCGCATACAGGGATTGCCCGAGGGTATTGACCGTCTCGTTGAAGTCGGCCGGGGCAAAGTAGGTGCTGAAGGTGTCGATCGTGCCAAGCGGAAAGGCATGCGCCTCGCCGGCCGCAATAAAGCGCATCACGTTCCCGTCGAGGGTGCTCGCCTGGCCGCGATACTCTTCGAAGATGATGCCGCCAAAGGCAAAGCCGGTACGCACATCGTCGCGCAGCATGGCGCCTTGCGCGTAGTTCTCGTAGGCCTTCTCGACCTTGCTGTGGCCGACGAGCTTCTCGAAGAACTCCGGCGAACACAGACAGCGCACGCCGGTCATGAATTCACCGCGCAGATTCGCCTCGATATGGGCACTGACCTCGACGCACTTGTTGCGCACATTGGTCGTCTCCGTGGCCAACGCGAAATTGATGCTCTTCGGCCCGATCTCGAAGTCGCTGTAGAGGTTGTGCAGCACCGAGCCATCGGCATCGAGAATCACACCCTTGAGCGCGCCCATGCGCAAATGCTCCAGCGTGATCGCATGCTTGTTGCGCATACTCTGCAGATGCTGCGCCAGGACGCCGGCAATCGACTCCGACTCGGTTTCCGACCCGAACGCACGCACCCCTTGCACTTCTTCGGGCAAAACGACGTCGTCCAGCGGCACGTGCGGGACGACGAAGGAGCGCAATTTGCGCTTGTCGCGCGCATTCAACGTCGACGGCCCACCCAAGGGCTGCGTCGGCAGCAGATTGAGCGTGCCGTTACGCTCTTCGATGATCACTTGCCGCGTGCGCACCGGCCGCGCCGGAAACAACCCCAACTGCTCCAGGCGCCCATAGCGGTTGGGAATGAGGTTGATGGCCGCCGTCAGGCTGGCCATGGCGAAGCCGGGGTTGTCGAAAGGGTTTTGCATGACAGATCTCCAGAAAGTCAAAAACCCGCCAGACGGCGGGTTGTCAGAGGGAATAGGCAGAAGCCAGGGCGGATCAGCGGCCGATCACGCCGACTGGCGAACCAGGATGCCCAGCAGAGCGAGTTGCCCTTCGGCCTCGGTCTGCTGCGGCACGGAAATGCCACTCGGCCAATTCAGGGCGTGGCGAGCCACAATGGCGTGGCGCGCGATCAGGATGGCATCCTCGCGGTCAATCAGCGTCGCATCGGTTTCGGTCGCGAGGACGCCGATGGCGATCTCGGTGCCATCCGTGGCGGCGGGATCCAGGGCGTGCAGTTTGCCGTCGCCGGCGTTCCGGCCGAGCACGGTCCCCAGCAGGAGGTTCTGCCCGGCGGCAATCGTCACCGCCTCGCGGGAATAGAGATTCGGCGCCTCGTACTTCAAGAGGTCGCCAAGATTGGGGCGTTCGGTGATGAAAGGCATGGCTTACTCCTTGGCAATAAGTTTCTTGATGGCACGCACGATCGGCGAATTCTCGGGCGTCGCCATCTCCTGGGTGCCCGCCGCCGGCGTGATCGTCGACTGGATCGACAGCGCGTCTGAATGGGCCGCACGCGCCTCGATCAATGTCCGCCGCACCTGTGCCTCGGTCTTTCCGGCGGCGATGAAACCCGCGGCCTTCTCCGGCACGCCCGCGATCAGACACAACTCGGCCACCGCTTGCGCGGACAAGGTGACCGCGCGACGCGCTTCGTCCACCAAGAGCGCGGCCGCATCGACACCGATCATCTCGGCGAGGGGGTTTTCGTTTTGTTGCATGGCTTCCTCCTTCAAGGAATGGGCTGCCCCCGAACGAGACACTGCCCGAGCCAGGGGCGCCGGGCGGCCTCGGGAGTTAAGGTAAAGCGAGAAATCCGACAGGACCGATTCGAAGGACCCGAGTGCATCGGCCAGCCCCGCCGCCACGGCGTTGGCGCCAAAGAACAAGCCGGCTTCGGTCAACCGCACCTGCTCCGCCGTGCACCGACGCATGCCGGCAACGTGGTCGACGAAGAGCCCGTAGAGTCGATCGACCTCGGCCTGCAATTCGGCCTTGGCGGTGTCCGAGAGCGGCTCATGCGGCGAGAAATCGTTCTTGTGGCTGCCGGCCGTCACCGCCGTGTAGCGGTACCCGTCGTGGGCATCCTTGATCGACTGGTCAATGTGCAAGGCGATGACGCCAATCGATCCGACCCCGCCCGTTTCCGAAATGATCACCCGGTCGGCTGCCGCGGCAATCGCATAGGCCGCCGAGAAGGCCGAATCGTTGGCGAGCGCCCAGATCGGCTTCACCGCAGCCCCCTCGCGCACCCGTCGCGCCAACTCGAAGCTTCCCGAGGCCTCGCCGCCCGGTGAATCGATATCGAGCAGGATGCCGGCGACCTGGGGATCCGCCAGCGCGGATTCGAGCGTCACGCCAAGGTCGGCGTAACTCGTCAGACCGGATGCGGCGTCGAGCCCGGCCGTGCGTTTGACGAGAGTGCCGTGCACGGCGATGACGGCGATACCGGGTACGCCCGACGCGGGTGTCCGCGCGAGGGGTGCTGCCAGTTCCGTCGCCGGCGGCAGGATGTTCAGTCGCTCGCCCAGCACGGCCAGGATGACATCGAGTTTGGCGCGCTGGACGAGCAGCGGGGTCCCAAAAATCCGGGCAGCAAGATGAGGCAACATGCATTACTCCGTCGGTTGATCAAGCGGTTGGGCCGACCCCGTGGCCGGACTGGCGGGCGCCTGGTCGTGCCGGGGATCGGAATCAAACACCAGACCCAGGGCGTCGGCCCGGGCGTTGTCAGCCGCAATCTCGCGATCGACGTCCTCCGCGTCATAGCCATAGGCCGAGATGGCTTCCGAGCGACTGGTCAGGCCAGCACGGATGGCCAGCTTCATGGCGGTGAATTCTTTCTGCGGATCCACCCACTGCCACCCTTGCGGCACCCAGCGCGCGGTTTGGAAAGACCGTGGCTTCAAGGCGTAGCCGGGCAAGGACAAAGCCCCTTCCAGAACCGCCTGGTCCATCCAGGCCCGCCAGATCGGCCGACACAACTGGTGAACGATGACCGCGTGCTGGGTTGCTTCGCAGCGCCGGCGGAACTCGAGCAGACCGGCGCGAATGGACGAGTAGTTCACTTGGGTGAGATCTCCCGTCAGCATCTCGTAGGTAATGCCCATCGCTGCCGCCACCGCGCGAAACTGCAAGCGCATGAAGTCGGCGTAGGAACTGCCGACATCGGCCGGCGCCGAGAACTTGATGTCCTCGCCCGGCTCCAGGATTTGCAGGGTGCCCGGCTCAAGTCCCGCCAGGGCAACGCCGTTGCCATCGGCCAGACCCTCACCCAGCAGACTGTCCTCGGGGCTCATCCGGGTGATAAAACCGGCAAACATTGCGGCGGTCTTTTTGCGCACCAGTTCGGCATCATCGTATTGGTCCAACTCGTTCAGCTTCACCAGTGCCCGCGCCAGCCACGGCTCACCGCGAATCTGTCCCGGGCGCAAGGCGCGAAACAGATGGACCACCTCGTCGGCCGGCACCCGCACCGTCTCGACCCCGCCAGCACCCGACATCGGCGCCAGGGCGCCATCATTGGGGTGCGAGCGATAGAGGTGATACGCCACGCGCCGCCCGAGCCGATCAAATTCAATACCGGCACGAATCACGTGGCCATTGTCGGCATCGGCATTGAACATGACCGGCAGATGCTCGGCTTCGAGCACCTGAACCTGCAAGGCGACCGGCAAGCCGTCTTCCGGACGCCGCCAGCGCAGCCGGACCAGCGCTTCGCCGCCTTCGAGCATGGCCCGACAGGCGAGCGCCTGCACCCCGTAGAAGTCGGTCACGCCAGCGGCATCGGCGCTCTCGCACCACGCCCACCACAGGCGCTGGATGGCTTCCCGCTGAGCGGCATCGGCCACCATGCTCTGTGGCTTGATGCCAGTCCCGATGGCGTTGGCAACGAAGGCTTCGACGCCAGCTGCCGCCCAGGCATTGCGCCGCACGAGATCGCGGCTCTTGGCCCGCAGACTGTCCTGGGTGTAGGCGAGCGCGGCCACCGCACCGGGATTGGACACACCCCAGGCCAGCGTTCGCCGGCCACTTCCCGTCCCATCGTAAATCGGCATGCCGCCCAACAAGCGGTGACGGATACGGGTCATCCAGCCCATCAGAAGCCCTTGCCCGTCATCACCCGAATCTGCCGGGGGGCGCGTGGCCACAAGCCGGTGGCGACCGCTTGATCATGCAAGTCCCGCTTCACCGCCTCGATGGCCGCTCTTGTCGCCGAAGGTCACGCGCTTCTCGCCCTTGGCCAGCGCCGTCTCCAACGCGGTCAGTTGTTCCTGGGTGTAGGCCATCAGCGGTAAACCACCAGGTTCATCTCCGTGGTGTCGGCAAGCGAGGTGTTCCCCGTCGCACAGACGACCTCGACGTACGCGGCGGTCTTGGCATCCGACGTTGACCGCGCGAGTGCGGTACGCGCCGTGCCGGTGTTGGCCGAACTGCGGGCAAACGCCTGCCAGCAGTAATTGGCATCAGCGAACGGGGTGGCAAAGGTGATGCGGTAGCGCCCCGCCGCCAGGCGCGTGACCCCCGCCACGTTGTGCGCGGCATTGATGACGACCGCACTGCCGTTATAGCCAAACGAGACCCAGGCCCGCGCGAGCCCGGGATGATCGGGACGCACCAGGGCCTTGATCTCGGTCCCCACCCGGCTGGCGAGCGCCGCAATGTGCAAAGCCAGACTCATGATCAGGCGATCAGGGCGGCTTCGAAGAGGACGACGAAGTCGGTTTCGGGATCCCCGATGGCGCTGCTGGCGACCGCCCCGATGTTACTGAGCGCTTGTTCCTGCTCCAGCGTTGTGAGGACCTGGGGCGCATCGAAACGAACGCGCACATCGAGCGCGGCGGTAATCGCGGCAATCCCCGTCTGGTCGTTCTCGATAGCCTGCTGCAGCTCGAGCAGCGTGTCGTAGGCAGGGTCGGCCCCGCCGAGAATATTGGTGCGCAGGTCATCGAGCAGCGTGACGATCTTGGACGACGAATAGGTCGAGGTCGTACTGCCAGGACCGAGATCATCGATCAAGGCCGCGCTGGTGATGGCGGCTTCGAGTTCGTTGATCGCGGCCACCAGCGACGACTTGTCGATGGTCGACAGCGACGCCAGACTGCCGATGTTCGAATAGACGGCCTTGAACTCGTCGGCGATACGAATCACCAGACTGTGGATTTGGGTTTGCAGACTCATGGATCGGTTCCTTCAGGTGGGTTTCAGGTCAGCCAGCGGCTGCGGATCAGGCGCCGCCGGGCGGGGGCGACACCAGAAACAGAAAGGCCACCCGGTGGGGTGGCCTCGGCATGCGGTTCCTCAGAGACGTCGGGGGGATCGGCGGTCGCGATCCCGAGTTGCTTTTCCAATTCACGCCAGTGGCGCTCCTCGAAGCGGTCAAGGCCCGAGGCCGCCGCCGCAGCGCGGGCATAGACGTAACAGTTGCCTGCCACCAGCATTTTGCCGTGACGGCGCACGATCAACGTGCCATTGGGCACCGTGGCGCAATAGACACGGCCTGAATAGGGAACGGCTCGCACCATGCACGTCCGGTCTGCGCCGTCGAGTGACGCTGAACGGCGGCGATTGTTTTCTCGCACCCAGAACTGGGGAAGCACCTGATCGCCGCCTTGACCACGAATGCACCAACCGTCGCGTTGAACGCTCGTCACGCTCGGGCTGCCGCCCATCTTGATGAACAACTCGGCCATATCATCGGCCAGACCCTTGCTGACGGTGGCATAGGACCGGGATCCATTCTGTGTCCAGCCATCGCCGGCAATCGCCGCTTCAACGAAGGCATTGATCACATCTTCCCCTGCGTCCTTGATCCATTGCGGCACACGCCGCGTGTCTTGGAGCCCGGGGCACATCTGCGCGATGTAGTCGTAGAGTTGCTTGGACGAGATCACGGCGCCGCTGGCATCCCAACGCCAGTTCCACGGCAAGGCATCAAGTACGCCTTCGATCCCTTGCCGGCCTTCCGGCTTGGTCTGCGAGATACCAACAGTGCGCATGATGGTTTTGCCGCAGGCCGATGCCTGCGTCCAGCCTTCGGCGATGTACCAGCCAAGAAGCGAGGCCATGACGGCGGCGGGCACGATGCGCTCCGGTTCGATGATCACCTTGCCCCGTGACTTCAGGCTGGCTGGAATCTTGACGTTCACCAGACCGTTCCCTCGCCAGCTAGCATTGATCTTGATCGTGTGGTGAATCGTCAGATCCTGGGCAAGCGTGATCTTCGGCGGAACGTCGAAGTTCCATTTCCCAATCTTGCGGTCATACACCTTGCGAAATGTGACCATCCGATGGGCGGGTGTGACGGCAAAGTTGAGACATTTCCCATCGACCACCATCAGGTCACCCTCGTAGGATCTGTCGATCAATACTTGCGGCGTCTGATATTCGATCAGGTCACTGTCCAGATCGACCGTAGCCAGCAAGTCACCATATCCGACTTCACCAAATCGCTTCCATCCAGCGTAGGTCAGCACATCCGTTTCGGCATCGAAGCAATCCAAACCTTCGTTCCTCTCCCGCATCTTCTGCCACTCGCGCAGCGCGAAGCCATTGCGGTCGCGCCGCGTCACCAGTTGCTCGGCGCACAACTGCTGGAGGAACTCGGCATCGACCTTGGGCAGATGGACGAATCCGACCGGGTAGACCGGCGTCACCCCGTCCTCGGCCACATCGGCTGCCTTGCGCAGGTTGTTGTAAAACTCGAGCTTGGCAATGCCCCCCGCCACCGAAAAGACCTTGATCCCCCGGCGCAGCTTCTTGCCGCCGGCGGTGACATCGACCGCGGTGGGCGAGCCGACGAGCGCAGCCCCGCGGGCGACACCCTTGACGGCCATCACCCGGGCATCGCGCACGGCACGCACGAAGGCATAGGCCTCCTGCGTCGCAAACCCGGTATCGATGGCGAAGCGCACCAGCGGCACGGCGGCACCCGAGGCATGGCACCAGGTCTCATCGATCAGTCGCGCCAGCGCGTGCCAGACCTCCGCGCGCGCCGTATCGCCCATCAGCACGCGATGTTCGACCAGCCAGGAAGCCTTGCCGCGACCAAACGCCCAGATCGAGACTTCGATACGATCTTTCTGGATGTCCGCCCCACCGGTCAGGAGCAGGCCACCCGGCGGGATGGACCCCAGTCGGTAGTCTTCCCGGCGTTCCAGCAGGCGCTGCCAATCGGGGGCTTCGCCCTCCTCCACCCAGGTTTCACCGAGTTCGGTGTTCTTGAAGGTCTTGATCGCAGCAGCCGACCCAGACACCTTGTGGATGGCACGCTCCCAGGCAGCGGCGATCTCCCGCCAGCTCCGCCAGCCGATCGGACTGTACAGGCTGGACAGATGGAAGCCCACCGTTCGCCTGGCGCCTTCCGCCATTGCCCGCCATTCCCCATGCTCCAGCATCCACGTCTTGTGATGCTCGGGAATTGGCACTTCACAGGCTTCACAGACATAGGCCACGGTCTCGGGGTGCGCTTCCGTTTCGTCGCGCGCCCAGCGCAGTTGCTCGAAGCGCAGCCATTGCCGGTGTCCACAGTGCGGACACGGCACAAAGTAGCGCCGTTGATCACTCGCCTCGTACTCGCGCTCGATGGTGCTGACCCCGGCAACCGTGGGCGTCGAGACGATAAAGATCTTGCGCCGGGCGAAGGTCCGGGTCCGCGCCTCAGCCAGCGCCACCGCACTTCCCTCACCATCGACATCGACCGGGTAGCCATCCACCTCGTCGAGAAACAGGTAGCGCACCGGCATCGAGCGCAGGCCCACGGCACTGTTTGCACCGACCATGCGCAGCACGCCGCCACGAAACTCCTTGGCCAGAATGGTATTGCCTGAGTCACGGCTGCGCGGCGGCATGATCCGTTCTGCCAGCACCGGCGATTCCTCAATCAGCGGGTCGATCCGCTGCTTCGAGTTGTTCTTGGCCATGTCCACGGTGGGCCACACCGCCATCATCGGCCCTGGGGCATGATGGATCACGTAGCCGATCCAGTTGTTGCCCATCTCAGTCGCACCCAACTGGGCGGCTTTCATGAACACCACCCGTTCCACGGGCGAGGTCGGCGACAGGCAATCCATGATCGCCTTCAGATACGGCGTGCGCGTCGTGCGCCACCGCCCAGGCTCGCTGGAGGCCTTGGAGGACAGCATCCGATGCCGATCCGACCATTCCGGCACCGAGAGCAGTGGATCCGGAATGAGTCCCTCCCGCCAGGCCCGCTCAATATCGCCTTCGCCATCGTAGTCCGCGTCCATCAATCCACCCGCGGGCGGAGCTCGCCCAGTTCGATCAGGTGCTCGCGCACCGCTGCTTCCAGGGCGACATGCAAGGCATGCGCATCGACCTCGAGTTTCGCCGCCATCTGCGCCGATATGCGTGCGGGCCAGTTGAGCCAGGCATCGCGTTCGCTGCGGGCCAGACGAAACACATGGGCGATGGCCTGCGAGCGATCGACTAGATCGCCCTTCAGCCGGGCCAGGCGCACTTTGTTGGTCTGCGCCTTGACGACTTCGTTGACCGTGCGCGCCTGAAGCAGCGAGGTGCCCCCCGTCGAGAGCACCGGCGTCGGGTGTTCAGATGCCGGCTCACGCGCCACCGGACGTTGCGATGCGGATGCCACCGCCTTTGATGTAGCGGCGGGTTTGCGTGGCGACGCAGTGTTCTGTTCCCACTC
>JALOOE010000304.1 GCA_025454565.1 Anaerolineae bacterium | reverse complement strand
GGCACGCTCAGGCGCTGGAACGCGGTGAAGCCGCGGCGCGCATCCGACAGGGACACCTCTTGCGGCGTGCTGACGATGATGCCGCCGGTGAGCGGCACAAGCTGCGCCAGGCTGAGCTGCGCGTCGCCGGTGCCGGGCGGCAGATCGACGATCATGTAGTCGAGGCCGCCTGTGGCGCCCGAAGGCGCACCCCAGGCGACATCGGTGAAGAGCTGCGAGATCGCCTTGTGCAACATCGGCCCGCGCCAGATCAACGCCTCGCCGTCCGGCACGAGGAAACCGATCGACATGATCTCGACGCCGTGGGCGAAGGCGGGCGTCATCTGCTCGCTCGTCAACGGCGGCAGGCTGTCCACGCCGAGCATGATCGGCACATTCGGGCCGTAAATGTCGGCATCCAGGATGCCCACTTTGGCGCCCATCTGCGCCAACGCCACGGCCAGATTGACGGCCACGGTGGATTTACCCACGCCGCCCTTGCCGCTGCCCACGGCGACGATATTCTTGATGGGAACGTTGAGCTTGGACGGGATGCGGTTATCGCCGCGTACCTGCGCGTCGAACTTGACCTGGACTTCCTTGACGCCGGCGAGTTTCATCACGGCGGCGCGAGTTTCATCCTCGATCTGATGGCGCAACGGGCACGCCGGGGTCGTCAGCATGACCGTGAACGCGACTTTGTTATCCTCAATCTGGATATCCCGGATCATGTTCAGGGTCACGAGGTCTTGGTGCAACTCGGGCTCCTGAACCGTCTTCAGCGCGCCGAGCACCTGGTCCTTGTCGACGCGAACGTTAGAACGACCGAACATGCGTTATTGCCTCCGATGTAATACGGGTTGAAGGTTACAGGTTCAAGGTTGAAGGTTACAGGTTCAAGGCGGTACTAACCTTGAACCTTGCACCTTCAACCTGAGAATACCTTCAACCCGGTAAATCTTCCATCACCAGCCGCGCCGTGCGGCGCCCGATCTCGACGGCGAAGTTCGTCCCGCGGTCCCACGGGTAGACCTGGCTCATGCTGGCGAAATAGAGGCCAGGCACAGGCGTCTTGATCGGCGGGATGTTCTGCGAATGGTTGACCGGCGGGATCGGCTGAGCATATGCCGCTTTCCAGAGCCAGATGTCTTTCACCCAACTACGGTCGAACGCCGGATTGACGCGCGCGAACACCGGCAGGAAACGCTCCAGGAGCGCTTCTTTACTCATCTGGAAGTACTCATGGTCGGGGTTCAGATAGTCGCCGCAGTAGATGATGTGATCGCCGCCGTAATGCTCCGGCGGGATGAAATTGGTGTGTTCCACGAGCGCCAGGAAGGGGAAGCCCGCTTCTTTGGGCAGGCTGTGCCAGTAGTATTGCGTCAACTGCCGGTCGAGCGTGACGACCAGGACGACGGCGCCCATCGACTTAAGCGTCCTCAGGTTATCGGCATAGCTGGCGGGCAGATCAGGAGCGAGCCTGGCCATCAACGCTGGCGAACTGGTTGAGATGACGGCGTCGTAGGCTTCGACGCCGGACGCGGTTTCCACCACGAGCTCTCCCTCCCCCACAGTCTGCTTCAGCAGACTTGCGGTATCAGACTGGGATTTCAATCCCAGGCTCGTGGATTTCAATCCCAGGCCGTCGCGCCGCCGGATGCCCGTCACCGCCGAGCTCAGCCGGAGCTCCACGCCACGCGAGCGCAGCACGCCGGCCAACTTGTCGAGGAATGCCTGGAATCCGCCGGTGAACGTGCCAAGCCGGGTCGTGCGCGAGTGAATGCGCGCCCAAAGCCAGGCCATGTTGACGACATGCAGGTTTTCCTCGCCGAATTTGCCCACCAGGAGCGGTCGCCACAGCGCGTTGTAGATGCGCGTGCCCGCCCACTTCCGCATCCACGCGTCGGCGGTGACCTGCTCCAGCGGCTGCCACTTCGGCGTCAGTTTCAGGAATACGCCGACCATCCCGAATCGCACGAAGTCGATGAGCGAGAAATTCCGGAGCGTGAACTTGGCCGCTTCGCTGATCGAATCGAGCGGCTGGAACTTTCCATCGTAGTAGACTACCGTGTAGGGGCGAGGAAAGAGGACGTCCTGGCTCCAACCGAGCTCTTCGATGAAGCCCAGCATGTGCCGATCGCTGGCGAACCAGTGGTGGTAGAACTTCTCGAGGCTCCAATCCCAATGCGGCGGCTTGAACCCGGCGGCCAGCCCTCCGACTTCGGGCGCAGCCTCGTAGACGGTGACCGCATAGCCCGCTTTGTTGAGGTCATATGCGGCAGCCAGCCCGGCCGGCCCGGCGCCGACGATCGCGACCCGTCTGCCGGTGGTCATAGCGCAACCGGTTCATCCGGGACGGCCGCATCGGCATAGTCGTCTTCTTCCACGGGTTGCCCGGAGAGATACGAGTCGATGTCGCGGCGCGCCTTCTGATACAGGATGATCAAGTCGGCATCGGCGCCCTTGAACTGCATCACGGTCTGCGTGGCGCACAACTGGCACCCGCGCATATACTTGAAGCTGCCCTCGTGGCACTTCACGCACCCGTCCAGCCGGATCATCATCAGGGTGAACGCGAGGCTATCGGGATCGGTTTCGGGCAGCTTGACGACACGATTTACCAGTGCGGCCCATTCGGGGCCGCGCAGATCGCGCAAGGACGCCATCAGGCGCGGCGGAAACAACAACTCGGCTTTGGGGTACATTAGATCTCAAGTTTCATATTTGCAATCTTGATCGGCCCCGTCGAGCCGCCTGTCAAGGCCCCGCTCTTCGGGTCAACCAACTGGTTCAGGGCCGCCATCAGCGCGGATTGGTCGATGCCGTAGCTCTGGCACGCGCCCTCAATCGTGTCCACATCGCTGACCGCGCAGTGCGAGCAGCCGCCCAGATGGAAACTGGCGAGTACCTGGACCACCTGGGGGTGCACTTCCATCGCTTCGGCGATGGTCATCTCGGGCGAGAACTTCAGCTCGCCGGCCTGCCGCCGCATCTCCAACCGCAGACCGCGCAGCTCGCCGTTGGCATCATTGAGCTGTGACCGCAGATCGAAAAGCTTGTCGTTGGTCTCGGAAAGCCGCTTATCCAGCGCATCCGCGCGGCGGAACGCCAGATAGGCGATCACCAGGGACAACACGGCAACAAATAGGGCCGCAATGGTCATTTCTGTTCTCCTGATTCGTGGCGACAGAGCGGAAAACGCGCTGGCTCATACCGCTTTCCAACCACGCTATGTATCAGACACTTCCTGCCATTATCATAGTGTATCACACAGACGTTTATTGCAGTAAGAATTCTACCGCTTCAGGTGAGCTGCGGAATTGTGCGCTCCTGACCTGGGCCAGAAAAAGCCAAGTGACCGGCGTCTTCGGGATGCCGGCCACTTCGGATCATTTCTCCTCTTGTCCGTCGCCTGCCGGCGCGGGCGGCGGTGAGGCGGCCGCCTGAGCCGCGGCGCGCTTCGCTGCGACCTCCGCCTTGCGCCGCTCGATCTCTTCAGGTGTGAGCGGCGCGCGCGCCGCCGGTGCAGCAGTGGCGGCAGGAGCCGCGCCTTCTCCGGCAGCAGCCGCTACTGCGGTGGCAGGCGTCGCAGCCGCGGCGGCCGGTCTGGCAGCGGCCTTCGCGGCTTTCGCTTCCGCCTCGGCTCGACGCGCGGCCTCCTCTGCGGCCCAGTCGGTCGGGCGAAGACGCGCATAATAGGTGGTAGGCACGCGCAGCTCTTGCAGGTCGAACACCAGGCTTGGCATGCGGTGATATGCGGCAATCTCGTAGTCGTGGTTCATCTTGATCGCGTCGAACGGGCAGAACTCCGCGCACAGGCCGCAATTCATGCAGATCGTGGTATCGATCCAGAAGTCGGCCGGCCTGGTCATCGGCTTGCCCTTCTCATCTTTGGCGCGCACGATCCAGATGCACTGCGGCGGGCAGACCTTGGCGCAGATACCGCATGCGGTGCACAGATCCTCGCCCGTATCGGCGTCGTAGATCAGCATCGGGATATAGCGGAACCGCTCCGAGAGCTTGCGCCGCTCTTCGGGATACTGCACCGTGAAAAGACCGGTCTGCGCGGATGCGTTCGACTGATCGATCTCGTCGCGCCCGCCCGCATATCGGCTGGGGATCTTCTTGACATCGTCAACGTAGGTGCTGACGAACTCTTTGAGAGTGACGCCCAGGCCTTTGAGAATGCCGGTTCCGAACATGGTTATCCTCCGACGACGGACGACGGACGACGGACGACGGGCAGTGGTGCTCTCAATCGTCTACGGTCTATCGTCTACCGATTACCGATCCACCTCACCCAAAACGATATCAATCGCCCCCAAAATCACCACCGAATCCGCGATTTTGTGGCCGATGCTCATCTTTTCCAGGCTGGTCAGGTTGATGAAGGTCGGCGCGCGGACGTGGTAGCGGTAGGGGTTCGCCTTGCCGTCGCTGACGACGTAGAAGCCCAACTCGCCCTTCGGCCCTTCGATCGCGCC
>JALOOE010000303.1 GCA_025454565.1 Anaerolineae bacterium | reverse complement strand
AGGTCACCGCGCCCCCTACGCCGCCGCGGCCAACACCTCATCCATGCGCGCATAGGCCCGGCGCAGGTGCGGGATGACGATCGAGCCGCCCACCACGAGCGCGACAGCGAACGCCTCCTCGAACTCGGCCACGGTGACGCCGCACTTGACGCACTGGATGACGTGGTAAGTGATGCAGTCGTCGCAGCGCAGCACCATCGACGCGACCAGGCCGAGCAACTCCTTGGTCTTGGCCGGCAGCGCGCCGTCCTCGTAGGCCTCGCCGTCGAGCCGGAAGAAGCGCTTGATGACGCGGTCGTCGCCGGACAGGATGCGCTCGTTGGCCGCCACGCGTTCGGCCTGAAACTCAGCTAACGTTTTCTCCATGGTGTCCTTCTATGCTCTGGCGCGGTCTGGGACCGGCCAGAGCGCATTATCTGTCAGATCAGCCGCCCATGTCGCGGGCGACACAGGCCGAGACGAAAACTGGCACGCGGACAACGCTCAGACTTCCACCATTGGCTCGGTCGGAGACCTGCCAAAGCGGGAAGTAGTACTTCTGCCGACCATTAGTGGGTACGCTGGCCGTGTGCGCCGGCATCCGCGCCGCCGGATGGGTAGGGCGGCAGGAGGGGTGACCGCTGGCCGCTGGGCCGCGGCGGGGCCGGCTCGATGATCGGCGCGGCCTCGCCCGCTTCCACCATCCGCCGGATCAACCGCTTGCGCAGATCGTCCGCCACGGCGCGGAACGCCTCGACCCCGATCAGATTGGTCAGCTCATAGGGGTCAGCCTGGAGATCGTACAGGTGCTCTTCCACATAATGATCGGAGCCGCCGACCTGCCAGCCGTGTAGATCGGGCGCGTAGACGCTGTACTTCCAGCGCACCGTGCGGATCGCCCGCCCCACTTGCGACTCGCTGATCTGGATGAACGCCTCTTCGGGCCACTCGGCCGTGCGATCGCGCAAAATCGGCAGGATGGAGCGGCCATCCATCTCCGGCGGCACCGGCAAGCCAGCCGCGTCGAGCAGCGTGGGCGGCAGATCCACCAGGCTGACCAACTGCCGCACCTGCCCACCGCCCTCGAACCCTGGCCCCTGAAAAGCGGTCGGGATGCGCACCGCGGCCTCGTGACACGAGCGCTTGTATTCGGCGTTGCGCGTCTTGAAGTGCGAGCCGTGGTCGGACGTGTACATTATAATGGTGTCATCGGCCAGCTCCAGGCTCTTGAGCGCGTCCTGGAGTCGTCCCAGCGCCTCATCCAGCCGCTTGACCATGCCGTAGTAGCCGCCCAGGTGCTGCTGCGCCGAACCGCCCAGCGCGGCCAGATCGGGCGGCGTCCAACGCCCGGCATAGCGCTCGCGGTAGCCGTCGGGCGCCACGTAATCGTCCAGATGATTCTGGTGATGCGGCTCCAGGTAGGAGATGAAGAGGAAGAACGGTTCGGCCTGGTGCGCGTCGATGTAGCGGATCGCCGCATCGGTGAGCGCATCCACGCGATAGCCGGGCAGCTTAACCCGCTCGCCGTCGCCGTCATACATCACCGTGTCGTAGGCGTCCGAGGTGAATTCGAGCAGATTGGCGCCCAACCACGACTCATAGCTGCCCTGCTGCTGGCGAGGAATGGGATCTCGATCCGCCAGATGCCACTTGCCGATGTACGCCGTGCGATAGCCCGCGGCTCCGAAGTAGTACGCCAGGGTCTTCTGATCCTCGGGCAAGGCGATGCCATTGCGGTACACGGTCGTCCGCGTGGCATACCGCCCGGTCTGCAACGATGCGCGCGCCGGCGCGCAGACAGGCTGGCACGTGATCGCATTGTAGATGTGCGTCCCGCGCTGCGCCATCCGATCGAAATTCGGCGTGAGTTCCAGCGGGTTACCGTGAACACCGGTCGTGTCCCAGCGCTGCTGATCGGTGAAGAAGACGATCACGTTGGGGCGTCTTGGGGATGAATTGGGCATGCTGATTATCTCCAGAGAGGGTCGACTGCGTGGACGGCATTATACCGCTTTTGCCGCCAGAGCGCAGATCGGGTAACATGGGGGGACAGACCAAGGACGAAGGACCGATGACGAAAGGAAAGCGGCCTTGGTCATTCGTCATTCGTCATTCGTCATTCGTCATTCGCCATTCGCCATTCGTCATTCGCCATTCGTCATTCGCCATTCGCCATTCGTCACGAGGCGCGCATGTCCCTCATTCTCGCCATCGAAACCTCCTGCGATGAGACAGCGGCGGCCGTCATCGAAGACGGCCATCGCATCCGGTCCAACGTCGTCGCGTCGCAGATCGATCTGCACCGGCCCTACGGCGGCGTCTTCCCGGAGATTGCCTCGCGGCAGCACGTCTTCGACCTCGTGCCGGTGATCGAACGCGCGCTCGCCGATTCAGGCGCGGGTTGGGACGATCTGTCGGCGCTGGCCGTGACGCGCGGGCCGGGGCTGGCGGGATCGCTGCTCGTCGGCGTCAATGCGGCGAAGGCCATCGCCTGGGGTCGCGGCCTGCCGATCATCGCCGTCAATCACCTGGAGGGGCATCTCTATTCTAACTGGCTGGACGAAGGCGGCCGCATCGACGGGACGGTGCTCACCCGGCCCAGCTTGCCCGCGCTCGACGCGGCGGGCAACGCCTTCCCGCTGCTGGTGTTGATCGTCTCCGGCGGGCACACCGAGATCATCCTGATGGCGGGGCACGGGCGATACCGGCGGTTGGGCGCGACGCTGGACGACGCGGCCGGCGAAGCGTTCGACAAGGTGGCCCGGCTCCTGGGGTTGAGCTACCCTGGCGGCCCGGCCATCCAACGGGCGGCTGAGGGAGGCAATCCGGCGGCCTTCGACTTCCCGCGTGCGTTGATGAGCGGGCCGGAACACCGCTTCAACTTCAGTTTCAGCGGTCTGAAGACGGCCGTGCTGCGCCGGGTGCGTGAGTTCGCTGGGCGCGAGCTGCCTGTCGCCGATCTCGCCGCCAGCTTCCAGGCGGCCGCGGTCGACGTGCTGCTCGCCAAAACCGCCGATGCCGCGCGCGAGTACGGCGTGGGTCGCGTGTGCGTCTGCGGCGGGGTGGCGGCGAACAAGGCGCTGCGTGCCGCCGTCGCCGAGCGGCTGCCGGTGCCGGCGTCGATCCCGCCCTTCTTCCTTTGCACCGACAACGCCGCGATGATCGGCGCGGCCGCGCATTATCGGCTGCTTAACGACGGCCCGACGGCACTCGACTTCGATGTGGAGCCGAATCTGGCGTTGCCGGTGCAGGGTTCTCTACCGGCGCAGACTTGAAGACCTGTCAACCAAGGCCTTTTCGCGCTGGCCGGTCTCAGACCCGAAGACCTGTCACACAATGCCTACTCGCGCTGGCCGGTCTCAGACCGAGCCAGCTCGGACCGATTTCTTGACGTGCTCTGACCCTTTCTCGGACGACCCGTGCATCTCAACCACCTTTCCCTCGCCAACTTCCGCAACTACACGCGGCTGGAACTGGAGCTGCCCGGCAGGCTCACAGTGATTCAGGGCGCCAACGGCCAGGGTAAAACCAACCTGCTGGAAGCGATCCATCTGCTGGCAACGGGGCGGTCGCCGCGCGCAACGGCCGAACGCGAGCTCATCAACTGGTTGGCCGTGGAGAGCCCGCTGCCCTATGCCCGGCTGACAGGCGACAGCGGCGAAGGACGCGACGCGGAGAAGCTGGAGCTGGTGCTGGAATTGAGCACGAACGGGCTCAGCGCCGGGCCGACGGTGCGCAAACAGGTTCGCATCAACGGCGTAGCGAAACGCGGGATCGATCTGGTGGGGCATCTGCGCGTGGTGCTGTTCCTGCCGGAGGATGTCGGCCTGGTCGCCGGAGCGCCCTCGGAGCGCCGCCGCTACCTCGATATCGCCCTCTGCCAGATCGCACCCAGCTATTGCCGGGCCTTGAGCGAGTACAACCGCGTCGTGAGCCAGCGGAATGCGTTACTGCGCCGGCTACGGGATGAGGGGGGCGATCCTAGCCAGCTCACCTTTTGGGACACGCATCTGACCGAGCACGGCAGCACGTTGATCCATCGCCGTGGCCTGGCCGTCCAGGCGCTCGACCGCATCGCGGCGGAGCGCCACCTGGAGCTCACCGATGGCGCGGAGCGGCTGCACCTGGGCTATCTGCCCAGCCCCGATCCGGCCATGCAGGCTCAGGGCTCATCCCGGCAGGTGGATGCTGCGCGCCAGCAGCGCCTGGCCGAAGGTCGACCGGCCTATCACGCCATGACGCGAGACGCCATCCGGGACGGGTTTGCGACTCACCTGCGCCATGTGCGCACACGCGAGATCGCGGCGGGCGCGTGCCTGGTGGGGCCGCATCGGGATGACATGGCGTTCACCGTCGATGGTCACGACCTGCGCGCCTTCGGTTCGCGCGGTCAGCAACGCACGGCCGCGCTGGCGCTCAAGCTCGCCGAGCTCCAGATGATGCGGGACGAGACGGGCGATAGTCCGCTGCTCTTGCTGGACGACGTGATG
>JALOOE010000302.1 GCA_025454565.1 Anaerolineae bacterium | reverse complement strand
GTGGAACCGGTCAAGTATCCACTGATATCGGAGGCTTAGAGCGCGTACATGAGGAATCGCGTATCGGCTTCGTCGTTGCCTCGGACGATGTGCGCATGATTGTTGACCCAGAACTTGCCGCGCGCCAAGAACGCTACTGGGGTATTGCGCGTTCGCAGGTTCTCACCATCTTCGGCAACAAGCAGGTATTCGCCGTCGAATAGGTAGTTGTCGACGTAGTCCACAACTCCCGAGGCCCCATAGTACGGGAAGGGACCAGCGCGCCGGTCGACCTCCTTCACGGGCACCCGAACGCTGTCGAAGTTCTCCGTCAACGCCCCGAGCTGCCGTTCGCGCCACTCGCCCGTCATACTCAAGCTCCTGATCTCAATCGACGAAAAACGGGTTGCACGTCGCGCACTGGTAGTGTTCATCCCGCGCAAACACCGGCTCTGTTATGCCGAATCGCTCTGCCAACCGATGCAATACATCGCGTTCCAGGCATGGATCGGCATAGAGTACAAATCGCTTCTCTCTGGTGAAATACACGACACGCCCGCGCGGATAGGCGTCGTAGGCCCTTTTCTTGAATTCTCTCTCCAGTTCGGTCTGCGGCACAAACGTCTCCCAGAACTCGTAATGGCTCCCATGCCCGATCGTATCCCCGTATGGGTCTCCCTGCTCCAATGGGACCGCATCGAACAAGAGCCGGTCATTTACAACAAAGAAGATGCCGACGCTGGGCGATCCTACGCGGGCCGGTTCGTTATCACCATCGATCATACCCAGGCTCCTTCAGGTTCGAGGCGATGGCGGCGACCAGCCTGCGCGCGGTCACGATATGTCGAACGCGTCGACATATCGTGAAAACATGTCGATTGGATGGTGCCTCATTCGACATGTTGCTCTGGTTAATCCTGGCGATCATCTGATTACTCACTGAGCAAATCCAACAATGCTGGGTGTTTATAGACAGTTTCCCGGCCGTGCCGCTCGCCTTGCAGAATTCCCAACTTCTCCAACTCGCGTAAGTAGACTGCGGCCGTCTGCCGCTTCGCAATGCCAGCATCCACCAGGAACTTGACCTTGACATACGGCTGGACGAACAGCAATTCGACCAACTCCCTTGAGTACATATACTCAGGCAACTCCCGCCGGCAGCGTTCCGTTGTCGCCTCGAAAAGCTCCCGGATCGCGCCGATGCGGCCGGTTGTCCAGCGCGCGGTCTCTTCCACCGCGGCCAGCATGTAGAGCAGCCAGCCCTCCCAGTCACCGCGCTCGGTCACGGCAGCCAGCCGGCGGTAGTATTCCGGCTTGTTCTGGATGATGTAGCGGCTGAGGTAGAGCACGGGGATGTCCAGCAGGCCCGCCTGCACCAGCGCCAGGATGTTGAGGATGCGACCGGTGCGGCCGTTGCCGTCCACGAAGGGATGGATCGCCTCGAACTGGTAGTGCGCCACGGCCATCCGCAGCAGCGGATCGAGGTCCCCCGGCCCGTTGAGAAAATCGGTCAGGTTGCGCAGCAGCGCCACGATGCGCGCCCGGCCGCGCGGCGGCGTGTAGACGGCCTGGCCGGCAGCCACGTCTTCGATGAGGATCGGCTCCGCGTCGCGCAGGGCCGCTGCGCCGTCGCTCAACACACGGCACACCTCGAGGATCAGGTCAATGTCAATCCGGCGCGTGCGCAGCGCCTCGAAGCCATGGCGCAGCGCAGTCCGGTAGCGCAGCACCTCACGCGTGGCGGGGTCAACGCGGCCCTCCGCGGCGGTCGCCGCCCGAAACAGCGCGTCCTGCGTCGTCACGATGTTCTCGATCTCCGAGCTGAGCCGGGCTTCCTGCAGCGGGATCGCGTTGATCAGGATCGCCTGGTTGGGGATCAGGTTGCCGGCGCCTTTCAGCTCGGCCAGGGCGCGGCTGGCAGTGATGGCGCGACGTAACACGGCGGTCGTCTCCAGCAGCGCAGCCGGCGGCAGCAGCGGCAGATCGTTGTAGGGCTCGTTATTCCGATACGCCATATCCCAACGCCTCCAAATTCGCGGCGATCGCGGCATCCAGCCGCGCGGCCTCGACCTGCTGCGCCCGCAGCGTTTCGACCAGCCGCGCCATCACTTCATCGAACGGCTCGCCGTCGTCCTCGATCTCTTCCGCCCCGACATAGCGACCCGGCGTCAGGACATAGCCGTTGGCGCGCACATGGTCCAGCGTGGCGGCTTTGCAGAAGCCGGGCACGTCCGTGTAATTGGCGATTGCGGATTGGGGATCGGGATTGGAGTCGCCGCGCCACGCGTGGTAGGTGCCGGCGATGCGGCGGATGTCCGCATCAGTCAGTTCCCTGTGTACGCGGTCGGTCAGCGTGCCGAGCTTGCGGGCGTCGATGAAGAGGATCTCGCCGCGCCGGTCGCGGAAGCGGCTGTCTCGCTTGTCCCGCGCAATAAACCATAAACAGACGGGGATCTGTGTGGAGTAGAAGAGCTGGCCGGGCAGCGCGACCATGCAATCCACCAGGTCGGCCTCGATGATGTTCTTGCGGATCTCGCCTTCGCCGGACTGGTTGGACGACATCGAGCCGTTAGCCAGCACGAAGCCCGCCAGGCCAGCCGGCGCGAGGTGGTAGATGAAGTGCTGCACCCAGGCGTAGTTAGCGTTGGATGTGGACGGCCTGCCGAACTGCCAGCGCTTGTCCTCGCGCAGCAGCTCGCCGCGCCAGTCGCTGTCGTTGAAGGGCGGGTTGGCCAGGACGTAGTCGGCCTTGAGGTCGGGGTGCAGGTCGCGATGGAAGCTGTCGGCGTGCTCCGGTCCCAGGTTGCCGTCGATGCCGCGGATCGCCAGGTTCATCCGCGCGAGCTTCCAGGTGGTATGGTTCGATTCCTGCCCGAAGATGCTGATGTCCCCTTTAGCTTTGCCCCTGTTTCCATTGCCGCTCTGGTGGGCCCGGACGAACCTGAACGACTGGACGAACATGCCACCGGAGCCACAACATGGGTCATAGACCCGGCCCTTGTAGGGCGCGAGCATCTCGACCAGCAGCTTCACTGCACACTCCGGGGTCCAGAATTGACCCCCCTTGCGACCCTCGGCGGCGGCGAACTGTTTCAAGAAATACATGTACACCTGGCCGAGCACGTCCTTCGACGGCTTGCCTTCGCCGCCCTTGTCTTTTGCGACAAGGAGGATGTTGCCGATCAGGTCGATGAGCTGGCCGAGGCGCTGCTTGTCGAGGCGGGGGTGGGCGTAGTCCTTGGGCAGCACACCCTTGAGCGAGGGGTTGTCGCGCTCGATGGCGAGCATGGCGTCGTCGACGGTCTTGCCGATGGTCGGCTGTTTGGCGTTGGCCAGCAGGTAGGACCACCGGGCTTCCTTGGGCACCCAGAAGATGTTGACGGCGCGGTACTCGTCGGGGTCTTCCGGATCGGCGCCCTGAGCCACGTCTGCTTCCAGCAGGGCATGCTGTTCCTCGAAGGCGTCGGAGATGTACTTGAGGAAGATCAGGCCGAGCACGACGTGTTTGTACTCGGCGGCGTCCATGTTGCTGCGCAGCGCGTCGGCGGCCTTCCAGAGTTGATCCTCGAAGCCCAGGGCGGCGGCGGAGTTGCCGTTTTTGTCGGCCATGATCGGATGATCCTTCATGGTTGGTATCAATACAAAAGGCCGCGACTTCAGGTTGGCGGGGTTGCGGCCTCATTTGCGAGGTGGAAACACCTGTGCTGCGCTGTAGGCTGCGACGCCCGAGTCCTGGGCCTTTTGGACAGGATGCGGGCAAGACGCCGGTCAGTTGCGAATTGATCGGCTTTCAACCGCTCGGCCCAGTGTGTAATCTGGCTTACCCTGCTGGCCCGCCGAGTATAGCACGTGCCGCAAGCGATGACAAACGCGCCGCGCCGGCGCCAGAGATGCTTCGGCCTGACCGATTGGATCGTACGACGCGGGTCAGGGAGGGCCTCAGCATGGCAGGGTCCAGCCTTACAAAGTACGCAACATGACAACGGCACTTCGGCGACAGTTTGGAGCGCAAGATTCCGGTGGCACGAACCCCGCACGTCAGGTATACTCGTGGACATGACATCTGTTGCAGGAGATGAATGATGGAGCATGAACAGTATTGGCAAGCCGTGTTGGGGCGTGACAGCGCTTCGATGGGCAATTCGTCTACGCCGTGCGCACGACCGGCATCTTTTGCCGGCCTTCGTGCCCTTCGCGGCGACCGGATCGCAGCCATGTGAGGTTCTTTGCCGGCCCGGACGAGGCCGTCGCGGCCGGATACCGCCCGTGCCGGCGCTGCCAGCCGGATCGGGAAGCGACTGAAGAGCCGAACCTGGCGTTGATCCAGGAGGTATGCGCCTATCTCGCCGAATCGCACGAACGCGCGCCGACGCTTGGCGAGTTGGGCGCGCGGTTCGGCGTGAGCCCTTACCATCTCCAGCGCACCTTCAAACGCATCGTGGGCGTGACGCCGCGCCAATATGCGGCGGCGCACCGCATAACGCGCTTCAAGGGG
>JALOOE010000301.1 GCA_025454565.1 Anaerolineae bacterium | reverse complement strand
CCGCGATGCTGCCAGCGGATGCGGAAGACGTCCAGCGCGCCTTGCAGCTTCACACGCATATCCATCTTCGACTTGCCGATCCGTCGATCCTCGAAGTAGATCGGGATCTCCTTGACGCGGTAGCCCAGGCGCTCAGTCATGAAGGCCATCTCAACCTGGAAGGCGTAGCCGTCTGCTCCGATGCGGTCGAGGCCAATGCCGCGCAACGTGGCACTGCGCCAGCATTTGAAGCCGGCCGTGATATCGCGCGCGCGAATGCCGAGGACGGTGCGGGACCAGACCTCGTTGGCCCACCAGCTCAGGAACCGTCGCCACCAACTCCATCGCTCATCCAACTGCCCGCCGGGGACATAGCGTGATCCGACCACCACGTCACACGACTCCAGCGTTGCCAGCATCGTCGGGATGGCACTCGGCGGATGAGAGAAGTCAGCGTCCATTTGGATGATGCGATCAGCGCCCATGCCCAAGGCAAGGGTGAAACCATCAATGTAGGCTTTGCCTAGCCCTTGTTTGCCGGCGCGATGGCGCACTTGGACGGAACCGAGGAAGCGTTGCGCCAGGGCCTCGGCGACCTGCCCGGTGCCATCTGGCGAGTTATCATCCACCACGAGCACCAGCAGCCCCGACACGCCCAACGCCACCAGTTCGGCGATCAGGCTTGGCAGGTTATCGGCCTCGTTATAGGTGGGGATGACGATGATCGTGCTGACGCCGTGCGGGGCGTCGGTAGACAGGTTGGAAGGCATGTTACGGCGATTCTACCACGGCAGTGGTCAGAGGTCAAAGCGGCACAAGAACCGAGCATGGCGTGGGCATCGAACACAATTGTCAACCTGGACGGTGTGTGATATCATCGGATCAGATGCGCCACGGGCTGTCTGGAGAGAGTCGCGATGCCTCGTGATACCGATGCGAAACCACCCCAGATCATTTACATCGGTCGCGCTGATCCCGCCCATGACAAGCTCTGGCAGCAATTTCAAGCGGAGGGGATCGGCGTCGGTATCGCGCATACGCAACGCGCCGGGCTCCAGCTCGCCTGGGACACCAAGCCGTTGGTCGTTGTCATCAACACCGCGAACGGTGCGTTCACGGGCGAGCGCCTGTGCCGAGCTCTGGGACGCAGTCTCCCGCATGTACAGCGGTTGTTGCTCACAGAAGCGAATTCTGGAGCAAAGGTGCCGTGCGAGAAGCGGCTGGCTCGACCCTTTACCATCGCTCGACTGCGGGAAACCGTCTGCAAGCTGCTGGCGGCGGCCGATCCTCATGTCCTGCGGGTCGGCGCCCTGCAGGTAAACACCGCCACGCGCGTCGTTTCCGGCCCGAACGGAACCCAGCATTTGACCCCGAAGCAATGCGAGCTGCTTTCCTACCTCATGCGTCGCCCCAATCAGGTCTTTTCCCGACGCCAACTCATGAAGGACGTATGGGAGACGCCCTACGTCGAAGACACCCGTACCCTCGATGTCCACATGCGCTGGCTGCGCGAAAAGGTGGAGTTGGATCCAGAGCGTCCGGCTCTGCTGGTCACCAAGCGCGGGGTGGGCTACATGCTCGTCATGCCCGCGTTGGAGCCTGAAGCCGAGGACCTCAGCGACCCTGAAGCCGATTAGCCGCAGCACATCTGCCCGGCAAACCAAAATCGGCGCCCCAGCGGCGCCGATTGGTTCACACGATGAGCCAGAGCGGATCAGGCAGCAGTGGCTCGGGCCCTGTTCAGAGCCGCCATCAGCCGTGATTTTCGTCGAGCGGCCTGGTTCTTATGGATCACGCCCTTCTGGGCTGCCTTGTCCAAAGCGCTGATGGCTTCCAGCACGGCTTGAGAGGGATCTGGTCCCTTGCCGGACGCAATCAATGCTTGCGCTTTCTTCACGTGGGTGCGCGTGCTGCTGCGCACGGTGCCGCGATAGACCGTCTTCCGTGCGTCACGCCGCACGGCCTTCAGAGCCGACTTGTGAGCTTTCTTGCCTGGCAACTTGAAGCCTCCAAAATATACTACTTGACCGATATCGCGCGTCGAGGCGCGTTATGCAGCGCACACAACAGCTATTTATACCGCAAAAGGCCGTAGATGTCCAGTTTCAGGGGGTGCCTTCTGCGGGCCCGGCGCGCTCCGCCGGCATCGATTTGAGCGTGTCCCGCATGGCGTCGTCGATGTGGGGGTACGCGAGCCAAACCGTCGCCATTCCGACCAACATACCGGTCACCAGCCGCAACTGCCAGACGCTCTCCCGGAGGCCCATTAATTGCGTGATGCCATCGACGAGCATCGGCAACAAGAAGACCAGATAGATCTTCACAGGCAGCTTCGGTACGCGTCCCCCTCGCCGGGCAAGGGTGCTGCGTGCGACCCCGTAAAGCAGCCCTCCCAGGAGGATGCTGCCGTAGATGGCGACGTCCCGTTCGCAGATCGCGATCTTGTAGCCGATGTCCGGGTTGCCGACGTAGCGCATCATGCCGCGTTGAGCGAGCGTGGTGCCGGCGGGCAGCGCGTGTTCGTCTTCGAGTTCGGCCACGCTGTATGCTCCCTGCGGTCCAAACAGAAAGAACGATCGTTCCGGCAACTGATGACAGGTCGGCTGGTAGATGAGGTAAATGACCCCCGCCGGCCTTTCGAGTCCCAGATGCATCAACACCGGCGCCAAGAACGGCAGGAGCACGAACATTGCTACGATGGTGTTGAACAGCGCCAGCCAGTGTCGTGCGAGTTTAGCGGCCAGGCGATCGACGGCAGCCGAAATGCGATCTGCACGACCGCCCGGCGGCATCCGCACCGTCACGCCCTGCTCGCTCATCGGTCTCCAGTTGCCTGGGCGGGCGTCCCGCCGGTGCCTGACTCAGGCCGGGTCGGCGCCGCGCCGTTGGCGACGGCTGTGCCGCTCAGATAGCCGATGTAGGCCGGAATGAGCGGCAGGACACACGGCGAGAGGAACGACAGGATCCCGGCCGCGAACGCGATAGGCAGCGTCACCACGCTGGATGCACCCGGGCCGCTCAGTTCGAGGCTGGCCAGCCCGGTGCCAAAACGCGATACGAACACATTGGAGATCAGCGAGAGCCGATCCATGAAGAGTAGCACACCGACGAAGATCAGGAACAGCCCCGTGATCTTCGAGACGATGCCCATGTGTCGATTCATGCTGCGCAGAAAGCCGGTGGCCGTGCCCAACGCGGCGCCGGTGATGAGGAACGGGATGCCCAGGCCGGCCGAATAGGCGAGCAGCAGGAGCGCGCCCTGTGCCACAGTCTGCGTGTCGCTCGCCAGCAGATAGATCGCCGCCAGTACCGGCCCGACACAAGGAATCCAGCCGGCCGAGAAGAAGATGCCCATCACAAACGACGAGACGTACCCGAGGCTGTGATCGGCTTTCACATGTACGCGCCCCTCGGTATACATGAGCCGACCCAGCCCGTCGACCACGACGATGTAGGCGTGACCGAGCAGGTTACGATCGCCGCCAGCCCGCCGAATTTTGTCGGCGATCCAGCTCAACGCGCCGGCCACGTACAGGCCGAAGACGATCAGGATCAGGCCGCCGATCTTGACAAAGGTCGGCAGATATTGGTTGAGCGCGTAGCCGATGAAGGCCACCGACGCGCCAAGCACTACGAACACCGTGCTGAAGCCGAGCACGAAGGCGAGCGCGTGGAGAAAGACGCTCCGCCGGGTCGCAGTAGTCATCGCAGCCCTTCCCTGAGCCACCGCGCTATCGCCCCGTTTCTTTTTCTTGGACCACTTCCTGGAGTGCTTTCAGCTCAGCGTCGAGCTTCGCTTGCCGCCGCAGCATCGTCAGGATGAAGATGAACGATGCGCCCCAGATGATCACGTATGCGCCTGCCATGAAAGTCATTGGTTCACCTCACTCAATATCCCAGTTGCTCTTTCAACGCATCCACCTGCTCGCGTGACCGCTCCAGTCGCACCCGATAGATCAGCAGTACGATATAGAACACGGTAAACGCGATCAGGCTCAGGAAGAATACCGGCATCATGTTCTTCGAGAGGCCGAAACCGCTCTTTGGGTCGATCAGCACCGGATGGATGGTGCGCCACCAGCGGATCGACATGAAGGTAATCGGCACACTGAGAAACGCGAAGATGCCGTAGACCGCCGCAAAACGCGCGCGCCGCGCCGGATCATCCATCGCGCTGCGCAGCATGAAGTAGGCCACGTACAGCAGGAACATGATGGTGTAGGTCGTCAAGCGCGGATCCCACGTCCACCAGGTATTCCACGCCGGTTTGGCCCACAACGAGCCGCTCGCCATGGCCGCGAGCGTGAAGACGATGCCCAACTCCGCCGACGACACCGCCAGGCTGTCCCAGAATCGTTTGCTGGTGATCAGATAGACGACGCTGCCGATGGCGGTCACGCCGAAAGCCAACATGCTGAGCCAGGCGACCGGCACATGGAAGTAGATGATGCGCTGCGCAGCCGTCTCGTCGGGGGTCAACCCGACCGCCGACGGCGCAAT
>JALOOE010000300.1 GCA_025454565.1 Anaerolineae bacterium | reverse complement strand
TCGACATCACCGCCGGCCATTCAGCCAAGCAGTTCATCCGCGGCGAGTGGTTCGTGGGGACGGCGGTGCTGACCTCACTGGTCTTTCTGATCTGCGCCAGGTACCTGGGGCTGAGCATCTGGCCCGCCACCCTGATTTCGTTCGCCATCGGTTTCCTGTTCCGGATTGCGGCGCTGTGGTTCGCCTGGGAAGAGCCGTTGCCGAAGCTGCCGCCGCACGTCGTCGGTGAGGTGGCCCGGCGCGAGTCGCTGAAGGAGAAGATGGCGCCGGACTGGGAGCCGAAGTACGATTGAGCGTGTTTCCAGGTCAGATCGACGATGGCAGCCAACGAACGAGATGCCCCCACCGATAGCGCATCCGGAGCAGATTGCGCCTATGACTTGCTCCAGACCGCTGAGCGGCGGGCTGCTCTGAGCATCCAATCAGGAGGAAAAACGCATGTTAGCGATCATCGGTCAGGTGCTTCCCGAAGCGGTCGGCATCGCGCTCAGCCCGATTCCGATCATCGGCTTGATTCTGATGCTGTTGAGCAAGAACGCGCGCAAGAACAGCCTGATGTTCATGCTTGGCTGGCTGGCCGGTCTCGCCGTCGTCGCGGTGATCGTGCTGGCGCTTGTCAACGCGGGAAGGATCACCGCTGGCGAAAGCGCGGCGCAGACGGGCGTGCTGTGGGGGAAATTGCTCCTGGGCATCGCGCTGCTGCTGCTCGCATTCCGCCAATGGCGTTCCCGTCCGAAACCGGGACAGGCAGCGTCCATGCCAAAGTGGATGGCGACGATCGATTCGGTGCAGCCCGGCCGCGCGCTGGTTCTCGGCGCGTTGCTATCGGGCGTGAATCCCAAGAACCTGTTGCTGAACGCTGCTGCCGCCAGCGTTATTGCTGCCGCCGCGACCACGACGATCGAGACGGCCGTCGCAACGATCGTGTTCATTCTGATTGCCAGCATCACCATCATCGGCCCGGTGCTGTACGTGCAGATCGCCGGCGCGCGCGCGGAAAAGGGCTTGACTGAACTGAAAGCCTGGCTTACGCTGCACAACGCCGCGATCATGACCGTGCTGCTGCTCGTCATCGGCGTGAAATTGATTGGGAACGGGCTGGGCGCGTTCTGAGCAACGCGCTCAGGTCGCTACACTCTGCCCATCCGGAGCTGGCCCCCCCACGGCCAGCCGGATTGCTTGAGAAAGGAAGCAAAATGATAGCGCCATCGAATCCAGAGGGTGCCGAACAAGTCAAATTAGCGGCGGAGGCGTTCCTTTACGGCTACCCGCTCGTCTACAACCTCCACGAAATTGCCAAGTTCCCGGCTGGCCCCAATCTTGCCCAGCCGAAAGCGCTTCCCTACAACACCTTCGGATACGCTCGAACACTGCTCGACCCGCAGGCCCATTTCGTCTCGCCCAACAACGACACGCTGTACCTCGTCGCGATGTGTGATGTGCGGGCCGATCCGCTGGTGCTGCATGTACCCGATACGCACGATCGCTATTACGTGCTGCAGTTCGTCGACGCCTGGACGAACAACTTTGCGTACATCGGGCGGCGCGCGACCGGCACAGCCGAGGCGCGCTATCTTCTCGCTGCCCACGACTACAACGGCGCCGTGCCGGCAGGGATGCGGGTTGTGCACGCCCCCACCGGTGTGTTTGCGATTGTCGGACGCATCGCGGTCAACGGAGAAGCTGACCTGCCCACCGCTCATGCTTTGCAGGATCAATTCACCCTCACACCGTTGTGCGTGTATCAGGGTGGAGCCACCTCCCAACCCGCCGCTGGCGTCCCGCAGGCTGATTCGCGCGTCGGGCCGGACCTCAAATGGTGGGAGGAATTCCGCGTGGCGTTAGCGGCGTTTCCACCGCCTGCCGTTGATGCGCCATTTCTCGCCATTTCCCGGCAGTTCGGGCTGACCTCGGCGGAGTCGCCGTACATCGCTCCTGATCCGGCGCTGGCCAAGATTTTAATGACCGGCCAGAAGGCGGCAGAGGACAAGCTTGAAGAGTTGGTCAAATCGGCTGCCAAGCCCGTGAACGGCTGGCAGAACATACTCCATGTTTTTGACTACAACAACGACTACTTTGAGATCGGCACGCTGCAAGACCCCCAGTGGCGCATTCCGGATCGCAAGATCGCCTATGTCACGCGCACCATCGCGGCGCGTGCCGGGTTATGGGGCAACCACGGCTATGAAGCCAATTACCAGATCGTCTACGTGGACGCCGACAACCAGCCGCTGAACGGCGAAAACCGCTATGAGCTGCGCCTGCCTGCGCCACCGCCTGTTGATGCGTTTTGGTCGCTGACGATGTACGACGCGCACGACTTCTATCTGGTCGAGAATGTGCTCAAGCGCTACTCGATCGGCGACCGCACGCCCGGCCTGAAGTATGACGCGGACGGTTCGCTGACGATCTACCTGCAAAAGGATTCGCCGGGCGCGGACAAGGAAGCGAACTGGCTGCCCGCGCCGCAGACCGGCCACTTCCGCCCAATCATGCGCATGTATCAACCACAACAACCCATTTTGGATGGCAGCTATCTGCTGCCTGCGATCAAGCGCGTGGGATGACTTCGCGCTCAGTCGATTACTGAGCACGCTGGGCATTCAAGTTCAGCAGGAGTGCAGCAAGTCCATCTATTGCATTTGGACTTGCTGTCCACAGTCAGGAATGCCAAATGTAGCCGCCAGCGGAGGCATCCTGAGCGGAGTTCCGGCCCGCTTGTTGGCCGGAACGCAGTCGAAGGAGGCCGGGGCGGGTTAACCACGCCGCATCCTTCGACTGCGCAGCGAAAAAGACCGCTGCTCCGCTCAGGATGCTTGCCTCCATTTGGAATTCCTGGTCCACAGGCGGCCGCCCTTGTGATGCGGTCGCCCGTTATGGTAAAATCGCGCCCATGAGCGTGCATTCCAGGTGCTCGCTCATGGAGCGTGCCATGACAAATCCTGCGGAATTACAGAGCCTGCGTTGGACGAAGCTCGTTCCCCCGCGCATTGCGGCGGACGTGGTGCGCCGCGCCCGCATACGGGAGCGTCTCGAACGCTGCCTGGATCGGTCGGTGACGCTGGTATGTGCGCCGGCCGGCTACGGCAAGACCACGCTGCTCAGCGATTGGCTGGCGGGCAGTGGTTATCCGTTCATCTGGCTCTCTTTGGACGATAGCGATAGCGATCTGGCCGTCTTCCTCAACTACTTCGTCGCCGCCATTCGCACCGTCCACCCTCAAGCCTGCACGGCCACCCTCGGCCTGTTGGCTGCGCCCGAATTGCCGCCGCCGACCCGGCTGGCCGACGCGCTGGTCAGCGACCTGGAAGCCCTCCCATGCCGGCCCGGCCCGGCGGATAGACGCGGTTACATCCTGGTGCTGGACGACTATCACCTGCTCCACAACGACGCCATCTCCGTGCTGCTGGCGGAGGTTTGGCGCCATCCACCACGCACCGTGCACCTGATCATCAGCACCCGCCAGGATCCGGCGCTGCCGCTCGACATCCTGCGCGCACGTTGCGAGCTGGGCGAAATCCGCATGCAGGAGTTACGCTTCACCCGAGCAGAAGTCGCTGTCTTCATGCAGCAGGCGACCGATTTACCGCTGGATGAGCCAGCCATCACGCTGCTGGCGGAACGCACCGAGGGGTGGGCGGCCGGGCTGCGTTTGGCAGCTCTCACGTTGACCACCCACGATGACGTCCACGGTCACCTGGCCGAGCTGCCGGCGGACAACCGGTATGTGATGGATTATCTGATGGGTGAGGTGCTCTCGCACATTCCCGAGGCCACCCAGGACTTCCTCCGCAAGACCTCCATCCTCGACCGGCTGAGCGGTCCCCTATGCGACGCGGTGATGGGTAAGGCCGCGACGCCGCAGAACGGAGGGGCTTTCCTGGAGTGGCTGGCGCAGGCGGGTCTGTTTACCTGGAGCGTGGATCCGCAGCAGCAGTGGTATTGCTGCCACCAGCTCTTTCGCAGGCTGCTGCGAATTCAACTGGCGCAACGGCATAGTCCAGAGGAGATCGCCAGGCTCCACATCCGAGCCGGCGCCTGGCTCGCCGGCAACGGCTTCATTGATGAGGCCATCGAACACTTCCTGACCGCAGGTGACGTGGCGGAAGCCGTCCGGCTGGTCGAAGCGCATCGCCACGCGGCTATGAACCAGGAGCGCTGGCTCGACTTGCAGCGCTGGCTGAGCCGTCTGCCTCGCCCGGTGATCGATGCCCATCTCGGTCTGGTATTGGCCGAGGCGTGGCTGCTACATCATCGGGCCGCGCGCGCCGGCCTGCCCGAGCGTCTGGCGCGCGCTGAGGCGCTCCTGCAGCAACTGCCCCCGGGCGGGGAAGCGCGCTTGCGACTGCAGGGCGAAATTGACGCGCACACCATCCAGGTAACCTATTGGCTGGCAGACGCCGAGCGCACGCTCGCTCTGGCCCGGCGTGCGCTCGCAGTGACGCCGATCGAACACGCCTACGTGCGCGCACTCGCCCGG
>JALOOE010000007.1 GCA_025454565.1 Anaerolineae bacterium | reverse complement strand
AGAAGCGCTGCCAGAGCGTCTTGTCAAAGATCGGCTGCGTCATGGTCAGGTGCGCGCCGCCAGACACCTTGCGGTGGAAGCGATCGACTTCCCGTTCCAGATCGGGCCGGGTCGGATCGCAGGCAACTGCGATGGTGAACGCCGAGCGGTCGCCGAACGGTTTGCCGGAGCGATCGAGCCCCTGGTTGAATGCGCTGATGAGCTTGACCAGGCCGATGGAGTCCACGTCGTAGACTGCGGTGCTCTCCGGCTGGTCGCCCAGGCTGGGCGGGTCGCCGGTGAGCGCGATGACGTTGCGCACCCCCAGCGCATGCGCGCCGATCAGGTCGGATTGCAGGCCCATGAGCGAGCGGTCGCGCGTGGTGTAGTGCAGGATCGTCTCGATGCCTACTTGCTGCTGGATCAGCACGCAGAGCGCCAGCGCGCCCATGCGTACGCGCGCCATCGGGCTATCGGCCACGTTGACCGCGTCAGCGCCGCGTTCACGCGCGATCTGGGCGCCTTCCAGCATCTTGGCCGCGCTGAACCCGCGCGGCGGATCGACCTCCACGCTGACCACGAACTTGCCGGCGCGCAGCTTCTGCAAGAATGGCGTCGGCTCCGGCGCGGCTTCCGCGCCCTCCGTCGTCACCGGCGACGACACGCGCACCATGGGGATGGGCGCCAGCTCGGGGCTGGCGATCTGTGCTGTGCGCCCGGCGATGTCGTTCACGGCGGCGCGCATCGCCTGGATGTGGGCCGGCGTCGTGCCGCAGCACCCGCCGATCAGCGCCACGCCCGAGTTGAGGAACAGCGGCACGTGCTCCGTGAAATAGCCCGGCGACGACGCGTAGATCATGCGCTCGCCAGACCGGAAAGGGAAACCCGCGTTGGGCATGGCCGATAGTCGCAATGCAGGCTCGGCCCGCTGCATCTCGCCCACAAATTCGAGCACGCGCGCCGGCCCGACCGAGCAGTTGACGCCCGCCACATCGACGTTGAGCGCAGCCAGCGCATGCGCCACCTCGGCCGGGGTCGCCCCCGACACCGTGATGCCGTCGTTGCCGAACGTCACTTCCGCCACCACGGGCAGATCGGTCGTTTCACGCGCCACGCGCACCGCCGCCATCAACTCATTCAGATCCGAGAAGGTTTCGAGGATCAGGAGATCGGCGCCGGCTTCCCACAACACGCCAATCTGCTCGCGGAACGCATCGGCGGCCAACTCCTCGCGCAGGCCGTTGCTGCCGTGCGCCCGCCGCCCCAGCGGGCCGACCGAGCCGGCGATCCACACCGCCTGCCCGCTGATCTCGCGTGCTTCGCGCGCCAGCTTGACCCCGCGGAAGTTGATGTCGCGCGCTTTCTCGGCCAGGTTGGCGTCCGCCAGGCGCAGGCGATTGGCGGCGAAAGTGTTGGTCTGGATGACCTCCGCGCCGGCCCGAACATAGCTCAGATGGATGTCGCGCACCCAGTCCGGCCTGCTCAGATTCAGTTCTTCGAGGCATTGTTCCAGCGAAGCGCCGCGAGCATGTAACATCGTGCCCAGCGCGCCGTCGCCGAGGATCGGGCCGCGGGAGAGTCGGTCGAGAAACGGGTTTGACATGACGCTTGTCCGATTGCGGATTGTCGATTCCGGATTGCGGATTGATGTCCGACTGCCATCCGTCATCCGCAATCGAAGATCCGCACTCCGCAGGCGGATTATAGCATGGCGGTTCGCGTGCGCCAATTGCCAGCGCTTAGTAGGGGTGCTATAATCGTGGCGCCGCTGATCTTCGGTTTGGTCGCGCTGCAAGAATGACGATGATGATGGCCCAGCCTGCCTTGCCCGGTCTCGATAAAACCATTCGTGATCGCGCGTTCCACGACTGGTATCGTTTCGTCCTCGCCTATCCACCGCATCTGGTGCGTACGTATCTCCAGGATTTTGGCCTCCAACCCGGTCAGGTCGTGCTCGATCCATTTTGCGGCACGGGTACGACGCTCATCGAAGCCAAGCTCAACGGGGTCAACAGTGTCGGTTTGGAGGCGAATCCCTTCGCGCAATTCGCCAGCTCAGTGAAAACTGATTGGGATGTCGATCCGGGTGCGCTGGTCGCCAATGCCCAGGAGGTCGCTCACGACGCTTTGCAGCGACTCGCGGCTCAGGGTATCGATGATAGTCGTCCCGGTACGGTTGGTAGCGACAACGGTCAGGGTGATGATCATCTGAAGCGATTGGATGGTGCGACGGAAAAGCTTCTCATCAAAGATTCGATCAGCCCGTTGCCGCTCCACAAAACCTTGGTGCTACTAGACTGCTTGGCCGGCCGTCGGAACGAGCGTTACTATGGTCATTTGTTGTTGGCCCTTGCCAACGCTCTGGTGTACTCAATCAGCAATCTCCGATTCGGCCCGGAGGTTGGGGTAGACAAGATCAAGGAAGATGTTCCGGTTATCGCAGCCTGGCTTGCAGCGGTGGATAGGATCGCCGGCGATCTGCGGCTGGTCGCCGGATTTGCGCGGCCAGCTTCCGCAATATATCTGGCTGATGCCCGGCAGGCAGGCGAGGTGTTAGCGCCGGAGTCTGTCCATGCCGTTATCACATCGCCACCCTATCCCAACGAGAAAGATTACACGCGGACGACGCGGCTGGAGTCCGTCCTGTTGGGATTCATCAACAGCAAGGCAGAATTGCGTACATTCAAGCAGCAATTGGTGCGCTCGAACACACGTGTGGTGTACAAGGGAGACGATGACGATCGCTGGATCGAGTATCACGTCGGCATCCGGCACATCGCGGATGAAATCGAAGCACGTCGGATCGAGCTCGGCAAAACCTCCGGCTTTGAGCGGTTGTACGGTCGAGCAACCCGTCTGTACTTCGGCGGGATGGCGCGACATTTGGCCGGATTGCGGAATGCGCTGTGTCCGGGCGCGCAGCTCGCGTATGTCGTCGGCGATCAGGCTTCCTATCTCCGAGTCATGATCCGCACCGGGCAGCTTTTGGCTGAGGTCGCCCAGGAACTTGGCTATGAGTTGGTGCGCATCGACCTTTTCCGCACGCGTTTTGCTACTGCGACTAAAGAGCAGTTGCGAGAGGAAGTTGTCGTGCTGCAATGGCCTGGATGGCCAGAGGCCAAGAGGTAAGCATGTCCGACAAGCCTAATCGCTATAGTCAAATCATCGAGGACATTTTTTTTCAGCATTATCAAGAAGGAGATACGGTAGTCGCCTTCAAGCGCTCGGAGATCATCGAAGCGGCCAATAAGCTCAACATCGAGTTGCCGAAGAACTTGGGCGACATTACCTACTCGTTCCGTTACCGTGTCAGCTTGCCTGAGCGCATCAAAGCGAAAGCACCAGCAGATCAAGAATGGGTGATTCGCCCGGCCGGTCAGGGACGCTATAAATTTGAACTGAGTGCTCAAACTGATATTATCCCCTCGTCTCTGCTTGTCGAGACGAAAATCCCAGATTCCACCCCTGGTGTTATCGGTAAGTATGCCTTGAACGATGAGCAGGCCCTTTTGGCGCGCCTGCGATATAACCGGCTGGTTGATGTGTTTACCGGCTTGACCTGCTATTCGTTGCAGAACCATCTTCGAACGACGGCACCAGGCATCGGCCAGGTCGAGACCGATGAGATATACATTGGCCTCGACCGGCGCGGTGTCCATTATGTGCTGCCAGTTCAAGCAAAAGGCAGAGGCGAGAAGCTTGGCATCATTCAGATCGAGCAAGACCTGGCGATGTGCGCCGCCAAGTTTCCCGATCTCATATGCCGACCGGTTGCGGCGCAATTCCTGAAAAATGGCGCTATCGCCCTCTTTGAACTAGAGCCGACTGATCGTGGCATCGCTGTATCGACCGAAAAACACTATCGACTGGTGGCGGCCGACGAATTATCTCCCGAAGAGCTGCAAGCGTATCGACTTCGGTCTTTTTGATACGACGAATCATCATTGCAGGCGGCTTGTGCTGGCCTGGGCGGAACTTTGTTTTGGAGGCTATCATGAGATTGCGCGATGGGTCTTCATTCGTGGGTCTTGCATTCGTTGGCGTGCTGCTCCTGGCCACGATCAGCGCGCCGGCCGGCGCGGCGGCTGCCACGGCCACTCCCAAAGCCGCCGCGGCCACATCGGCCGGACCGCCGACCGATACGCCGACGCCGGCGCCCACGCGCACGCCGGCCCCCACTCCCACCGCCACGGCGACCCTGACGGAACTACAGAACCGGCTGCTGTTGGCCGACACGTATCTCAAGGCCGGACAGTCGGCCACGGCTGCCGAGTTGTATACGGCGATCCTGGCGCAGGAGCGCGGTCAACCCGAGGCGCTGGCCGGCTTGAAGAAAGCCCTGGAGGGCCAGACCGCCCTCACGGCCACGGCTGCCGCGCCGCGACCCACGACCGCGCCAGCCACGCCTGCCCCGCCCTCACGGCCAGGCTTCGGCAGCACGCTTCTGACCAAGACGGGCGACGCAGTGGCGACCGTGCTGCCGTTTCTGCTGATCGTTTTGGCGCTCTATGTGTTGTCTCAGGCGTTGCGCTGGATCATGTTCGCCGTCCGTGAGTTCTACTACCTGAAGCTATTCCCGTTTTTCCGTCAGCCGGCCCAGGCGCGACCGTTCCTGATGGGCGAGATCGCGGATGGGACGGGCATGCAGGGCTTTCCCGGCACGCGCGTGGTCACGCAGCGGATCACGGAGAAGCTGCTGGCGTGGAATCAATTGATCCAGGCCCGCGAGATCGCCGTCGAGCCCGCGCCGCCTGTAGAGCTAGGCAGCATGGCGTGGATCAAAGTCCTCTGGACATGGTTGGTGCCGCCGCCGCGTGCGTATAAGATCGACGGGGCATTGATGGGCAATCAGCCGGGCGCGTATCGGTTGATGATCCGGCGCACCGATCTGAGCACGAACCGCGTTGACGCCAGCCGCACCTTCGAGACCACCGTCGGTGTCCCTGAAGTCGCTTTTCAGGGCATGGCCGAGCTGGCGGCCAAGTGGTTGTGCTATCCGCGCGATATCGAGGCGAGCGTAACAGTCGCACGTGGCATGCGGGCTGCTGAAGCGGGCGGCGCTGCCGCCGCGCTAGCTTCCGCCAGCGAAATTTACGACGCGGCGCTGGATCTCCTGCTGCCCGTGCGTCAGCAAATCAATCAAGACGCGGTCGACTACGCTGACGCTCGCGAGCGACTGCGCCAGGCCAACGAGCTGCTCCAAAATCTGCCGGATGGCAGTCGTCTCTACGCCGATCTGAAGGCCGTGATCGCCGATTTGAGCCGCTCGGTACCAAACGCTTGACAGTTGGCGGTGAGCTGGATATAATCGGGTCACAATCGAACAATGAACGACTTTGAACCGGAGGAGTAGGCGGTTGAGGCACAGTTGAGTGTGCCAGCATCGTCGCCAGAGAAGGGAGGTCACCGGGTGAGAGCCTCCTATCGACGTGAGCATTGCCGAAGGTCGCCGGGGAGTCGGATGCTTGAAGCCAGAAGTTGGATGCTGGCGCTAGAGCGTCCCGGGTTCGCCCGTTATCGCGCCGAGTGGGCAAAAGCTCCTGATCCCTGACCCTGGTCACTGATCCCCGCTTTCTGCCAACCAAGGTGGTACCGCGGAAGCGCCTTTCCGTCCTTGTGACGAAAAGGCGCTTTTTTGTTTTCCCATCGTGCGCCTTACAGAATGCGATATGCCATTATGGTGGCATAGTGGCACGGCATTGGGAGGTGTAAGATGGCCGAAGATACCGTCAAGTTGACTGTCCGGTTGCCGGCGTGGCTGCACCAGGCGCTCAAAGAGCGCGCAGTCGAGTATCACGTCTCGCTGAACCAGGCAGTGGTGGATACACTGGCGAGCGAATTGATTATCGCGCCACCTGCCCAGGAGACGGAGACCGAGCGATTTGATCGTATGCTGCGCGATAGCGGGCTGCTCGCAGATACGGGTTGGATGTCTGATCTGGCGAAGGAACTACTTGATGGCAAAGAACCTCCAAGCCTGGAAGAGGTACGTGAGTGGTTGGCGGGCATCCCGTTGGCGGACTGGATTATCGAAGATCGAGGGCCGCGATGATGCGTGTCTACTACCTCGACGCCAGCGCGTTTGCCAAACGCTATCTGAAGGAGCCGGGAAGCCGGTGGGTCAATGAATTACTCAAGTCAGCGACGCAGGATCGCTTTGTGAGCGCCGAACTGATTGGTATCGAGGTCGTCTGCGCGATTGCACGGGCCGAGCGCGAGAAACGTATCAGCCTCGCCCTGCGCAACAGCCTGGCTGCACGCGCGATCGAAGAAACTCGCAGCGCGCTCAAATTGACAGAGACATCGCGCCAGGTCCTCGGACATGCAAGTCAACTCGCCCTACGATACGCATTGCGCACGTATGATGTGATCCACCTGGCGACGGCCCTTCGGGTTTTGCGCGAGACCCGTGCGCTGGGTCTTCCAGCCCCAATCTTCGTCAGCGCCGACGCCAATCTGCTCGCCGCGGCGCAGGCCGAGGGGCTGGCGGTTGAGAATCCGAGCGAGCAAGAGTAGCAAATCAGCCAGCCGGCAAATCAGCAAATCGGCAAATCAGCAAGTCGGAGACCCAATGAAGTGCGCATCACGTTTCACGCATCACGTTTCACGCATCACGTTTCACGTAATCATCCGAGAAGGAGACACTCATGCCCACTTTTGACATGCCTAAGACCTACGATCCGGCCGCTTCAGAACGCAGGATCTATGACTGGTGGGAGAAGTCCGGCTTCTTCAAGCCGGAGATCGCCGGTCCGGACGCCGAGCCGTTTGTGATCAGCATCCCGCCGCCCAACCTCACCGGCGAGCTGCACCTGGGCCACGCGATGTTCGTCTCGCTGGAAGACCTGATGATCCGCTACAAACGCATGCGCGGCTTCGCGGCGTTGTGGGTGCCGGGTTACGACCACGCAGGCATCGCCACGCAACTCCAGGTGGAGAAGATGCTGGCTCGAGAAGGCACCCGCCGACAAGACGTGGGCCGCGAGGAGTTCCTGCGCCGCACCTGGGAGTGGAAAGAGAAGTACGGCGGCCACATCGTGCGCCAACTCCGCCGCCTGGGCGCGTCCTGCGACTGGGATCGCATGCGGTTCACGCTCGATGATGGGCTCAGCCGCGCCGTGCGCGAGGCGTTTGTGCGCCTCTACCGCATGGGCCTGATCTATCGCGGCGAGTATCTCGTGAACTGGTCACCCGGCCTGCAAACCGCGGTCAGCGATCTGGAGGTGGAGTACAGCGATGAAGACGCCACTATGTACACCTTCAAGTACCCCATCGCCGGCGCTGATCTGACCGATGGGCCGGGCAAAGGCTACATCCCGGTGGCGACGGTGCGGCCTGAAACGATCCTGGGGGATACCGCGGTGGCGGTGCATCCTGATGACGAGCGTTTCCGCCATCTGATCGGTGCGACCTGTCTCGTGCCGCTGCTCAAACGGCCGATCCCGGTGATTCACGATACTTATGTGACCAGGGAGTTCGGCACCGGCGCGCTGAAGATCACCCCCGGCCACGATCCGAATGACTTTGCAATCGGCCAGCGGCACGGTTTGCAGATCATCAGCATGCTGGACAAGGATGCCCGCGTCAACGAAACGGGCGGCCCATACGCCGGGTTGGATCGCTTCGAGTGTCGCAAGAAGCTGTGGGCCGACATGGAGGCCGCCGGGCTGACCATCAAGACCGAGCCGTACCGCACACAGATCCCGCGCTCGCAGCGCGGCGGCGAGATCGTGGAGCCGATGGTAAGCACGCAGTGGTTCGTGAAGATGCAGCCGATGGCGCTCATGGGCCTGGAGGCCGTGCGCTCAGGCCGTATCACGATCCTGCCGGAACGCTTCACGAAGGTGTACTACAACTGGCTGGAGAACCTGCGCGATTGGTGCATCAGCCGGCAGCTCTGGTGGGGGCATCGCATCCCCGCCTGGCACTGTGCGGATTGCGGCGGCACGACCGTGGCAAAGATCGACCCGACCCGCTGCGAGCATTGCGGCTCGGCCAACATCCGGCAGGACGATGACGTGCTCGACACCTGGTTCAGCTCCGGCCTGTGGCCCTTTTCCACGCTGGGCTGGCCCGATGACACGCCCGATCTGCGCCGCTTTTACCCGACGACGGTGATGGAGACGGGGTACGATATCCTCTTCTTCTGGGTGGCGCGTATGATCATGCAGGGGTTGATGTACACGAACGAAATCCCGTTCAAGACGGTGTATCTGCACGGTCTTGTCAGAGATGATCAGGGCCGCAAGATGTCGAAGACCACCGGCAACGTGCTCGATCCGATCGCTGTGCTCGATGGGGCCACGCCGGACGAGTTGAGCGACTATATCCGGACGCAATACCCTGACGGGATCCCGGCTATGGGCGCCGACGCTCTGCGCTTCACGTTGCTCACCGGCTCCACACCCGGCAACGACATGAATCTGAGCTTGCAGCGCGTGGAGGGCAATCGCAACTTCACGAATAAGATTTGGAACGCGGTGCGGTTTGTGTTATCGCAACTGACCGACGCCGGACGACCGACACCGGATAGCACGCCATACGCACCACGCAATACGCAGTACGCCCTGCCAGAGCGCTGGATTCTATCACGCCTCTCTGCGACGATCTCGGATGCGACGCGGCTGATGGACACCTTCCAGTACGGCGAAGCGGGACGGCAGATCTACGAATTCTTCTGGAGCGAGTTCTGCGATTGGTACCTGGAGATCAGCAAGATCGCCATGTATCGCGGCGACGCTGCGGCCAAGGCGCGGACGCGCGCCACGTTGATCAAGGTGGTGGATGAGTCGTTGCGCTTGCTGCATCCGTTTATTCCGTTCGTAACCGAGGAGACGTGGGGCTATCTGAAAGAGGCCGCAAAGGAGCAGCGGAGCAGCGGAGCAGAGGAGCAAAGCGTAAGTTGGCCAGAGGCGTTGATTGTGGCGCCGTGGCCCATACCCCAGGCGCGCGATGAAGCCGCCGAGGCAGACATGGCCCTGGTCATGGACATCATCCGGGCGATCCGCAACGCGCGCGCCGAGCATAACGTGCAGCCGGGGCAGGGCGTCCCGGCGGCCGTCTCGGCCGGCGAGAAAGAAATGCTGATCCGCGATCAGGCGGACACGATCTGCACGCTGGCGCGCATCGATCCGGCGCGGTTGACCATCGCCGCACATCTCGATGCGCCGTCGCAGTCGCTGACGTTGGTGACGGGGGTGGTATCCACCTACCTGCCATTGGCGGGCCTGGTCGATCTGGCGACCGAGCGCGCCCGCCTGGGTAAGGAATTGGTCGACACCGAGGCGCAGATCGCTCGCAGCGAACAGCTTCTGGCCGGCCCGTTCGCCGAGCGCGCACCTGCGAACGTGGTGCAGCGCGAGCGTGAGAAGCAGGCCGAGCTGCGCGCCCACGCAGACCGCCTTCGCGGGCGCCTGGCGGATCTGGCGTGATTTTGGGGACGCGGCCGCCTGCTGATCTGGGGCAAGCATTTGCTCTCTGGTCAGCGGGCGGCTGACGTTGCCTCTGCCCCTCAGATTACATCCAGATATGATGCCGATCATGGTATGCCAGGCAAAAACCGGATAGAGTCAGGCAGGTTGACCGGGCGCATCTCATCGTAGCTGCATCGCACAAGGCTCTCATTCATTGGCCTAAGCCCGAGATGCGCCCGCCCCTCCCCATGCGCCGCAAAACGCCCCGATCTATCAGCGCGTCTCGAAGGTGGTAATAAGCACTCCGAATGGATAGTTGGCTTTCAGCATGATGAAGGTCATATGGAACCGGGGTTTCTCCGAGTATAATCTGAGTTTGTGTGACTTATCTTCCGCAACACGCCTATGTTCGGAATCCCTTGATAGAAGGTGCGTCTCGATGAATCTTGCTTCCCTGTTCCGGCAACACCGGCGCTGGCTGGGCATCGGTGGTTTGACGCTCTTGTTGTTGCTGGCGCTCTCCGCCAGCGTCAACGCGGCCCAGGGGGACAACGGCACCTGCTTGGGTTGCCACAACAACAAGGATCTCAGCATCAAGCTTGCCAGCGGCGAGGTGCTGCCGTTGTATGTGGATCCGGCAGTCCACAACTCATCCATCCATGGGATGAAGGGCCAGACGTGCGTCTCCTGCCATACGAATATCTCCGGCTATCCGCATCCGAAGGTGACGGCGGGCGATCGGCGCAGCTTCCAGATGGAACGCTACACGCAGTGCCAGACCTGTCACCCGCAGCAGTACAAGGACACGCTGGACAGCAACCACGCACGCGCGTTGGCGGGCGGCAATCGCAACGCGGCGATCTGCACCGACTGCCACGGCTCCCACAACGTCAGTGACGCCAACTCGCCGCGGCAAAAGGTCTCGCAAGCATGCCAGAAGTGCCACAGCACGATTTCTGACCAGTATGCGCATAGCGTTCACGGGAAGGCTTTGGCCGATACGAGTAATCCCGATGTGCCGGTCTGCACCGACTGCCACGGCGCGCACCACCAGGAAGACCCGACGACGACCGCGTTTCGTCTCAAATCGCCCGAATTGTGCGCCAAGTGTCATGCTGATGAGGCGCTGATGCGCAAATACGGTCTCTCGACGGACGTATTCAACAGCTACGTTGCCGATTTTCACGGCACCACGGTTGAGCTCTTCGCTAAGCAATCGCCCGATCAGCCGAGTAATAAGGCTGTCTGTGTCGATTGCCACGGTGTCCACGATATCGCATCCGTCAAAGGCTCTAGCCCGGAAGCGGTGAAAGCCAATCTGCTCGTTACATGCCAGAAGTGTCACCCGGACGCCACAACCGCTTTCCCGGATAGCTGGGTCGGCCACTTCGCGCCAAGCCCGAAATACTTCCCGCTCGTCTACTACGTCAACCTGTTTTACCTTATCCTCCTCCCGCTGGTCCTGGGCGGCATGGCGCTGTTCGTCCTGCTCGATATAGCCCGTCGCATTCTGAACCGTACCAGGGGACATGGGTCTCACCCCACAGGATCGGAGGGAGCTTAAGCCATGGCTGAAGAGCAGAAGTCCTACGTCCGCTTTCCCGTTGCGCAACGCATTGAGCACATCGTGTTGCTGGTGTCGTTTTCGTTGCTCGGCCTCACCGGTCTGGTGCAAAAATTCGCTGGAAACGCAATCGCCGAATCGCTGATTCGCCTGTTCGGCGGCGTTGAGAACGTCCGCATCATCCACCACTATTCCGCGATCGTATTCGCGCTGCTGGCGATCTATCACATCATCGAGCTCGCTTACAAAATGTATGTGAGGCGAGTCGAGCTGACGATGCTGCCGGGGTTGCGCGACGTGACCGACGCGCTGGACGTGGTACGCTACAACCTCGGCCTGACCAAAGAACACCCCAAGCTCCCACGCTACAACTTCGCCGAGAAGGCCGAGTACTGGGCGCTGATCTGGGGCGGCATTGTGATGGGTCTGACAGGTTTCATCCTGTGGAATCCGATCGCCGTCGCCAAAATCGTGCCCGGTCAGGTGATCCCGGCAGCCAAGGCCGCGCATGGCCTTGAGGCGATCCTGGCGATCCTGGCGATTTTCATCTGGCATTTCTACGGCGTACATGTCAAACTCTTCAACAAGAGCATGTTCAACGGGAAGATGACCCGCAAGCAGATGTTGGAGGAACATGCCGAGGAGCTGGCGCGTTTCGAGCAGGGCACTTTGCGTCCCGCGCCGCCGCCGGAAGTGATTCGGCGACGCGAGCGGATTTTCATCCCGTTTGCCGTCATCGCCACCGTGGTGATGGTGGGCGTGCTCTTCTTGCTGGTGACCGGTGAGACCACGGCGATCACCACCGTGCCGCCGGCGATGAATAATGTGCCCGCATTTTCGCCCCTGACGCCGACTCCCGTGACGACGCCCATCGGCGGCGTGGACAACACCAAGGTCGGCGCAGCGATGAAGCATGAGATCGTCGGCAAAGAGCAGTGTCTGACGTGCCACGGGCCGAAGGGCATCAGCCCCATGCCGTCCAACCACGAGGGCCGGCCGCAGGAGTCATGCCTGGTTTGTCATAAGCCCGGCCCGACGCCGACGCCAGGGGCCGCGAAGCCGAGCGGCAGCGGCACGCTGCCTGGCGCGCCGGGTGCGATCCCGCACGCGGTCGAAGGCAAAGAGAAATGTGACATGTGTCACGCCGGCACGGGCTCGCTCAAGCCGGTCCCGGCCGATCACGCCGGCCGCGCCAATATGACCTGTACCGCATGTCACAAACCGGTCGGCGATAAGACGGCGCCGGCTTCGACCAAAGCGCCGGCGGGCGCCACACCGGCCGCGGCGGTCACCGCGGCGGCTGCCGCTGGCGAGCCCAAGCCGATCCCGGCCAACCACGATCTGACGAGCGCGGCGTACAAGGACTGCACGCTGTGCCACGGCCCGGGCAAGGCGAAACCGGCCCCGGCGAATCACAGCACGTTCACGGTCGAGAGTTGCGCCGCCTGCCACAAACCATCCGCGCAAGCGGTTGCAACGCCAGCCACCGGCACGACAGCCGCAGCGCCAACCGCGGTCGCTACAGCTACATCGGCCGCGGCGACTACGCCCGCTGCGACAGCCTCGGCGCCAGCAGCCGGTGGGCCGAAACCAATCCCGGCCAACCACGATCTGACCAGTGCGGCCTATAAGGACTGCACATTGTGCCACGGCGCAGGCAAGGTCAAACCGGTGCCGGCGAATCACCCCACGGCGAACTGCGAGACCTGCCACAAGCCGGCCGCGGCGAGCGCCGCCACCCCGGCAGCCGGGCCGACTGCTGCAGCCACGTCAGCGGCTACTGCCGCCGCAGTGACCACTGCCACGCCCGCCGCGGCCGCCACGTCCGCGCCCGCTGCCGGTGGGCCGAAGCCAATCCCGGCCAACCACGATCTGACCAGTGCGGCCTACAAGGACTGCACGTTGTGTCACGGCGCAGGCAAGGTCAAGCCGGTGCCGGCGAATCACCCCACGGCTCCCGAATCCTGCCAGCTTTGCCACAAGCTGGCGCAGTAATCGCATCCTTAAGCCACAAACCGAACGAGGCCGCTGGGAATAGTCCCGGCGGCCTCGCTGCTTGAACACGGCACAGAATCAGGGTGATGAAAGGTCGCGGTAAGCGGAGAGGATCAACGCTGCCAAATCCTCCTCGCCTGGTTGCAATTCGCACAACTCCATGACGGCGCGCTCGATGCCCACCTCTGCCACGCGCCCCTGGACATAGATCGCGCCGGGGTCGCCAGCATCCTGGTAGAGCAACGCGGCAGCGCTGGCGCGCGCCAAGTGCGTCGGCGCGATACCGTGCTTGCGCACCAGCAGCGCCGGCCCCACCAGGCGGTCGGTGCGGCGCAGCTTCCGGCGCGGATCGGCCGCCTGGCGCGCCACCCGGTCGCCAAGGGTGGGATTGTCGGTCTGGCGCAGCACCGTCGCCACCCAGCGCGCCATCTCGTCGGCGGTGAAGCCGTACTCGGTCTGCAGCGCCCGGCTGATCTCATCCAGCGCGCCTTCGGCGTCCGCGCGCACGGCGGGATCTGCCAGGCACGCGACCGAGAGCACATGTCCGCGTCGCGCGCCCAGGTAGGCCAGTACGGCATGACACATGTTGTAGGTGTAGAGCTTGCGCGCTTCCTCGGCGGCCATGTCGTCCACCAGTCGGATACCGGCGATGGCCGGCGGCGCCCCGCGGAAGCCGTGGCGGTCGACGGGCAGCTCGGCATAACCGTTCGTCCAGACCAGCAACGGTTCGCGCAGATGTTCCTCGGCCGGCGGCTCCACGACGGTGCGGATTACCAGGCTGTCCACCACCCCGATCCGGGCAGCGGCATCGGCGCGCAGCTCATCGGGCAGCGCGGCCGTGAACATGGCGCGAAACTGCGCGGCAGCGTGGGTCAGGTTGGTACAGATGATCAGATCGAGGGCGCCGCCCGGACGTTCAGCCCAACGCCGCTGCAAGCCGGGGATCATCTGCCGGACTACAGCCGGGAAATGCTGGGGAAAGACGGCGACCGCCACCAGATCGGCGGCGGCGACGGCAGCAGTTATCTCATCGGCTTGAGTGGTCGCCAGGGCCGTGAAGCCGCGGATGATCCGGTCGTGGCGCTGATCACGGCCCTCGGCGCACACCACCGTGTAGCGACCGGCGTCGCGCAGCTCGGCGATCAACTCCGGTGATTGGTCGATCAGCGTGATATGATAGCCGGCGGCGTCGAACAGATCGGCGATGAACCCGCGACCGATGCGGCCGGCGCCCCAGATGACGATGTTGTTGTCAGACACGGCGTCTTCTCCAGCCATTTGACAGGATACGCGCGCCCGACTATGATCGTGGCGCTTCTGGATACTATCACAATTCCGAGGAGAAATGCACATGGGCACGATCCATCGTTTCAGCGGTGTGGGGGGCGGCTGGGACTGGGAAAACGTTCCGCTGCGCGATTACGGCCCCGCGCGGCCTGGGGTGACGGTGCGCCGCTTCATCAGCCGGCGAGACAAGTCGGACAAGCTGGAGGTGCGCTATTTCGAGTTACAGCCGGGCGCGCGCAGCAATTTCGAGCAGCACAATTACGAACACGCAGTCTTGGTGCTGCGCGGGCGCGGGGTCGTGCGTCTCGGCGAAGAGGTCTTGCCCATCCAATTCGGCGATGCTATCTACGTCGAGCCGGATGAAATCCACTACTTCCAGGCTGCAGAGGACGATACACTGGGGTTCATGTGCGCGGTGCTGGACAAGGAGCTGCGGGTCACGGTCTACGGTGAACAGACGCTGACGATCTTCGACGCGTGATTCGACGCCACTCCCCGACACCGATACCGAATCGGCACAAAGGCAACGCCCAAGGCAGAGCGCCCTGGGCGTTTTTTGCGCCTTCATCCCGAACACATCGTTCAGAGTGGCGGCGGCGTGTTCACTGCTCGCTGAACGGCGGAGTGGCTCTCTCGCTCTTAATTCAGCGAAGCAGGGTGTGGCGCAACCGGCCGAACTTACGCGAAGATACCGGCAATCAAGCCCAGGACCCAGTAGACCACGCCGATGCCGATGGCCGCGATGACGGCCCCTTTGAACCCCTTGACCGTCATGCCAGGCACGAACTTGTCGCTGATCATCAGGACGACGGCCGCGATGATCAACATGATGATCCCGGCGATCAGTCCGCCGCCGAGCGTAATGCCCAGCACGCCCAACAGCCAGACCACGACGCTACCGACGATGGAGATCACCAGCGCGGCGATGATCGCGGCCCCGAAACCCGTGACATTCAGGCCGAGATTGAGTTTGCTGACGATGAGGATCACCACAGCGGCGACGAGGAGGGCGATGATGAAACCGAGAATAGGACCCATTGATTGACTCCTTAGAATATTGATTTGATAACCGACGCTTCTTCCAGGCAGTCTATCCCGCCGGGAAGGCCGATACGCACATCAGACAATCGCTGGTTGGCGTGGGCCTGATTGCGCCTACGCGAGACGACACGGGGAGAGCCGCGAGCAGATGGCGTCTCAACACCTGCTCCCTAACATGGCAGACTACCTAACGCGTCTCAACTCCAGCCACGTTGCCATCATCATACATCATCGCGGCCACTTGTCAACTTCGGTTCGCGCCCCAACCACCATACTTGCGGCAGCAAGCGCTGCGAGCATCGTGATCGTGTGCGAGACTGCGGCTTGTGTCGATCAAATAGCGCGGGAAGTCATCGCATCGTCCGGGGATCAGCACACGAAATGGTCCTACCCTACAAACGCATCGGTTCGAGCGGCACAAGTGACGAGCCTGGGCTGCCTCGCGTGCGAGCTGGCGCGACGCGGCGCTTACCCCCTCCCCATCTCGCCCAACGCGCGCTCCAACAGGTCGCTCACGTCCAGAGTCGCGGCCCACTGGCGCATATACGCAACATCCAAGCGATCGCCCTGCACGGCCAGCACCCCCAGGCTGTCGCGCCACTGCCGGTCGGATACCTCATCGCCCAGGCGGTACCACGCCAGCTTGGCCAAAACGGTGTCTTCCGGGGTCACTACATAGATCATGCGGCCTGAATCGGGGTCTGCGATCCACGGTTGGCGCCGGTCCAATTGCTGCCGGTCAAACGGCCTGTCTTTCGGAATAAAGACGTCGACCTTGAACATGGTCGCCAGGTGAATCACATTGAAGCTGCTGCGCGTGCGGATCGCATGGCGGATGGTGTCGATATCGAGGTAGAACGTGCCCGCCAGAAGATCGGCAAACGGCCGCGCTTGTTGCAGGTTCAGATCTGCGACGATGTCGGTATCCAGCGTGGTGCGCACCACGCCGTGGATCGTGCTGGCCAGCGAACCGCCGATCACGTAGGTCACTCCTACCTGTTCCAGTGCGTCAATCACCTGCAGGGTCACGGCAATCGGCTCAGGGAGCATGTATCGCCTCCGCTGGTCGCGGCCCGTAGGCGCAGGCTGCCAACTCCGTCCCCAGCAGCAGGTCGGCAAGATAGCGCTGCAATTGGGCCTGGGTGGCATTGGGATGGCGCGCCCGCAACCCCTGAAGCGCCAACATGCGCGCCGCCGCGTTCATTTGCCCCAACATTTCCAGCTTGCGGGCAACAGGCGCGGCGCGCAGCAGATCGATAAGGACTTGTTCGGCTTCCGGTTGTGTGTCAGGGAACAATGCTGACATGGTGGCGCTACTCCTGCCGCCTGGGCCGGTACTGGATCGCCTCAGCGATGTGTGCGGTCTGGATGCGGTCACTGCCCGCCAGGTCGGCGATGGTGCGGGCGAGCTTGAGGATGCGATGATACGCACGGGCGCTCAGGTTCATCTGGCGCATGGCCGTGCCGAGCAGTTGGCGCGACGTCTCGTCGACCTGACAATAATCGCGCACTTGCGTCGGGCCCATATCGGCATTGCACGTCAACGGTAGGGGAGCAGTGACCCCGCCTCTACCACCGCCGCCGAACCGTGCCGTTTGTCGCGCCCGCGCCGCCTCGACTCGCGCCCGAATGGCT
>JALOOE010000299.1 GCA_025454565.1 Anaerolineae bacterium | reverse complement strand
ATGGTTGATTGCCGCGCGCTCGGCGGCCTGGCGCATGTTGTACGCCTGCTGCGAGCTGGCTGTCGTCTTCAGCACCGGGAAAAAGCGTCGCCGCCCCAACAGCGTTTCCACGTAACCATGCTCGCGTGCGAACGCGCGGGTCTCATCCAGATAACGCTTCACGCCCGGATAGGTGGCGAAATAGCGTTGCATGAATTGATCGGCGTCGCTGCGGCTCAGCCCCGTGCGTTGCGCCAGGCCGAATGCGCTGACTCCGTAGGAGGTGGCGAAGTTCATCATCTTGGCGACAGAGCGCTGTTCCTTTGTGACCTGGTTCAGCGGAATGCCGTAGACTTTGGATGCGGCGCTGGCGTGAATGTCTTCGCCGCGACCGAATGCTGCCAGCAGATACTCATCGCCGGAGATGTGGGCCAGGATGCGCAACTCCACCTGCGAGTAGTCGGCCGATAGCAGCAGCCAGCCCGGCTCGGCCACGAACGCCCGGCGGATCTCCCGCCCGACATCGGTGCGGATCGGAATGTTTTGCAGGTTCGGGTCGGTCGAGCTGAGGCGTCCGGTCTCCGCGCCGGCCTGGTTGAACGAGGTGTGCAGGCGGCCCGTGCGCGGGTTGACCATGTTGGGCAAGGCATCTACGTAGGTATTCAGCAGTTTGTTGAGCTGGCGATGCTCCAGGATCAGCGCGACGATTTCGTGTTTGCCGCGCAGCCCTTCCAGCACATCGGCGGCCGTGGAATAGGTGCCGGCCTGCGTTTTTTTCAGGCCCTCAGCCGGCAGCCCCAGCTTGCCGAAGAGCACGTCGGAAAGCTGCTGGGTCGAATTGATGTTGAATGCATAACCGACGATCTGGTAGATCTCTCGCTCAAGCTCGTGCAGGCGACCGGTGAGATCCACCGACATCTGACGGAGGAAATCAGCGTCCAGCCTGATGCCGGCCGCTTCCATCGCCACCAACACCGGCACCAGCGGCATCTCGATATCGTGAAACAGCGACGCCAGCCCCTTCTGCACCAACTCAGGCAGCAGGACATCGGCCAGCCGCAATGTCATCGCCGCGTCCGCGCTGGCGTAGGCCCCGGCCGTCGCCGCCGGCACACGATCCATGGTGATCTGGCTCTTGCCGGAGCCAATCAGTTCGCTGATCTGCGTCATCTCGACTTTGAGCCGCGACCACGCTTGATCTTTCAGCCCCAAGCCGTGACTGCCGGGGTCGATCAGCCAGGCGGCGATCATCGTATCAATGAGATCGCCGGCCACAGCCACGCCATGACGATCCAGAATGCTCAGGTCGTAGCTGGCGTTGTGCGCGATCTTGGCGATTTTGCCGTCGGCGAAGGCCGGCTGGAGCGCCGCCCGCACGGCTTCCCACGGCAGGCCGGGCGTGTCGGTGTGTCCCAGTGGGATGTAGGCCGCCTGGTTGTCCTCGCGGCCCCACGCCACCGACAGCCCGACAACATCGGCCTGCTGCGGGTCGATGCCGGTGGTCTCGGTGTCAAACGCGAATGCCGGCGCGGCAGCCAACTGCTCGGCAACCTCCACAAGCGCGGGCGGCGTGATGACGAGAAGATGGGGGGCGGGAGCGTGTGAGACTGAGCGTGTGGAAGAGGGCAACCCGCCATCCGGAGCGGCATCAGTCGGAAAGAGCGCCAATTGCTCCTCGCCCCCACGCTCCTTTTCCCCCTTGCCCCCACTCCCCTGCTCGCCCTCTCTGACTTCCGCCTCAACGGTTGGCAACTTCTCGACGAGCGAGCGGAAACCCAGATCGCGAAACAGTTCGACCGACTTCGCCCGATCATAGTCGCGCGTGTGGCAGGCCGTCAGATCGAGCTGGATGGGCACATCCAGGATGATGCGGCCCAACGTCTGGCTGCGCCAGGCGTCGGCCTCGCCCTCCGTCAGCGCCTTCTTGGTGCGCTCCGGCGTCACCTCGGCCAGGTGTGCGTAGACCGCTTCCAACGTGCCGTACTTCTGAAGCAGCGCCACTGCGCCCTTCTCGCCGATACCCCGCACGCCGGGGATGTTGTCCGATTTGTCCCCGACCAACGCCTTGTAGTCGACGAGCTGGTCGGTGCGCAGACTGTATTTTTCTTCGACCGCCGGCGGGTCGTAGATGATGGTGTCTGAGAACTGCCGGCCCGAGGTGAGCACCCGGATATGCGCGTTCACCACTTGGAGGATATCGCGATCGCCGGTGACGATGAGGCTATCCACGCCTTCGCCTTCAGCCTGCCGGGCCAGCGTTGCAAGCACATCGTCCGCCTCGAAGCCCTCCGCGGTGAAGATCGGGATGTTCAACGTCTCCACGACCTGCTTGATGCGCTCGATTTGCGTCCGCAGCTCGTCGGGCATGCGCTCGCGGTGGCCTTTGTATTCGGGGAACATCTCGTGCCGAAACGTCTTACCCACGTCGAAGGCGACGGCCACGTATTCGGGCTGCTGGTCGCGCAGGACGTTGAGGAGCATCGACGTGAAGCCGAACACGGCATTCGTCAGCTCGCCATCCGGCGCGGTCAACGTCAGCGGGATCGCGTGAAACGCCCGGAAAGCCAGGCTATGGCCATCGATCAACACGAGCTTTGGGGTCGACATGCACGCCTACTCCAGAGGCCGCTTTCTTCCAGAGGCCGCGCCTCTGGAAGAAAGCGGGTTAGGGTCTGCAAAGTAATCACTTCCCGCTTTGGCCGGTCTCCGACCGAGCCAACGGCGAAACTTTTTTACGAACCCTTACTTCCGTTTCCGCCAATCGAATTTCTCGGCCGTGACCTTGCCCTCGCGGATGAGGCGCATCACCTGTGGCTGCTCCATCGCGGAGCCGGTGAGACGCAATGTCCGTCCGGCATCCAGGCGCAGCGGGCCGCTGTCCAGCTCCAGCAGGAAGTTTTCGCGGCTGGTGTTGGTCACAGTGATGACGTCAGATGGGTTCCACGTGAACGGCGCTTTCTCGGACATGATACAGACACTCCGTAAATCAACGGTCATTCGGGCCTATTCTACCTTGCCACTCCCGGAAAGTCAACGCAACCGGCGAGCGCGTCACGACTTGCGCTCGCTCGAAACACCCACCCGATGACGTTTTGACAGTCCGGCGCATTTATGCTAGACTCCTGCCGTAAAAGATGACCGGGACAACCGGCCAGAAGCATACGAACGTTCGGAGCAATTTCTTGGCTTTCAGCCTGAGGGCCTTTGGCCCACGCTTTCCCCGTCGTCGTCCAAGCCAAACCGGCAACCCGGTCTAGGGACACGCGCGGGCCGAACGTCGCGACAGCACGAGGCAACCAGCACCCAGACCAGGGTGCTGGTTTTTTTGTGGTGGAGATTCGACCATGATCAAGATCGGCATTTACGGCGCGACCGGCTACACGGGTTTGGAGTTGCTCAAGCTGCTTCAACGCCATCCGGCGGCAGAGATCGTCTGGCTTACCTCGGAAAACTCGGCGGGCCAGCAGTTCGGCGACGTGTTCACCGTGCCACCGGCGATCGGCAAGCACGCGTTGGTAGCGTCGGCGGCCGCCGATTTGAGCGCCGTCGACCTGGTTTTCTGCTGCCTGCCGCACGCCGTGTCGCTGGAACCGGTGGCGCGCGCGCGCGCGGCCGGCGTCAAGGTGATCGACTTGAGCGCCGATTACCGCTTGAAGGACCCGGCGATCTACGAGAAAACGTACAACCACGCGCACACGCAGCGCGAGTTGCTCGCCCAGGCGGTCTACGGGCTGCCAGAGCTGCACCGCGCCGAGATCGCGGGCGCGAGCCTGGTCGCGAATCCCGGCTGCTATCCCACCAGCGTGATCTTGGGATTGGCGCCGCTCGCGCACGCTGGCTGGCTCGCCGGCACGGTGATCTCCGACAGCAAGTCAGGCATTTCCGGCGCGGGCCGCTCGCCGAGCCTCAAAACGCATTTCGTCGAGGCGAACGAGAACGTGAGCCCGTATAACATTGGGCGCGTGCATCGGCATTTGCCGGAGATGGAACAGGAGCTTGGGAACATCTGCAAGTCAGCAAATCAGCAAGCCGGCGAATGGAAGATCGTTTTTTCGCCGCACCTGACGCCGATCAGCCGGGGTATGCTCTCTACGATCTATGTGGCGCTACCGGAAGATGTGAGCGAGGCGGGTGTGCGGGCGGCGTATGAGGCGAAGTACGCAGATGAACCACTCGTCTATATGCTCAAGCCGGGGCAGGTCGCCACGATGGGGCACACGACCAACACCAACTCCTGCGCCATCGGCCTGACCTTCGTGCCCGGCACCCGCACCCTGATCGTCACCTCCAGCATCGACAACCTGGGCAAGGGCGCATCCGGCGCGGCGGTGCAGAACATGAATGTGATGCTCGGGTTCGCGGAGACGACGGGGCTGATGTGAAACGTGAAACGTGAAACGTGAAGCGTGAAACGTGAAACGCGAAACGTGAAACGCGAGAGCCGGGATTGACTCATGGCGTTCACGCAGCACGAATTCAGCGCACGTGCTTTCGGCCAAACGGGTTT
>JALOOE010000298.1 GCA_025454565.1 Anaerolineae bacterium | reverse complement strand
CTTCATCGGCGCTCAGCGGATTGCTCCATGCGCCGCACTCGGCGATCACGATATCGGCGCGTGCGGCGGCCTCGGCATAGGCCCGGATCGACGTTGCATCTGCATCGGGCCTGACCGGGCAATAGGCCGCCCGGTAGCCGCGGCGCTGCACCGCGGCGATCCAGGCGTCGGGTTCGACATAGGTCTCGAAGATGGGCGCGCCCAACCGCATGGTGTCCTCCGGTTCACCACGAAGTCAGCAAGACGAGCGAGCTTCGGGTCATTGTGGCTTCGTGGTGAATGACTCTCTCCAGGCTGCGATCCGCTTCGCCACTTCCACCACCGGCGCCGTCCAGATGCGCGTCTGTTGGCGCGCCAGGAAGCCGCTGGCGCGCCAGGAAGCCGCACAGCTCTCGAAAGGCAACTTCGGACAGCGGCAGATGCCCGTCGTCGATGCCGTGGATCGTGAAGATCGTCCAGCGGCCCAGCGTTGCTGCTTGCTCGGCCATCCCGACCAGGGTCGGCGCAGTGAGAAACTCCGCCTTCCACGAGTAGAGATACGCCAGATCGCATGTGGCGGGGATGTTGTGGCCCCGCTCCCCTTGCCCCCGGCCCGCGATGAAGTGGCGGGCGACCACCGGCACGTAGCTTTGCCGCGTCAGCCCCTCGCCCACGTGCTCCTGATAGCAGGGATAGCAGAAGCTGAACTCGGCCTGCTCCGGGATTCCCTCGCGCGAAGCCTCCACGATGTCGGCCTCGATCTCGGCCAGCGTCATGCGCTCCAGGCAGCGGAGGCCCGGATCATCGAAGAGCGCTTTGGAGCAGGGGTGGCCGATGGTGTGGTTGCCGATCTCGTGCCCCGCGCGCGCGATCTCGCGCCAGGGGGCCAGCGCGTCGAGCCAGTCATCACCCTTCGGATTCAGGTAGAACGTGGCCCGCAGATCGTGCTCGGCCAGGATCGGGATGGCCTTTTGCAACTGCGAAGCGCGTCCGTCATCGAAGGTGAGCGAGACGGCGCCCAGGCAGCCGTCGGGCCACGGAAGGCCTGTTTTAGTTGTCATAAAATCTACCAATGCAGGATCGCGAAGTCACCTTCCGCCAGCGGCAGCTTGAAGCGGCACTCGCCCTCTTCGCGCTTGATCTTGATCTTGCCGCCGTGGTGCAGCTCGCGGGCCATCTTGGCCGAGCCGAACAGCGCCTCCGGCCCGCCGACGCGCACCGTCTGGCTGGCGCTCTGATTGGTGATGAAGAGCAGCCGTTTGCCGGCGGCCGGGCCGCTCCGCCACTGAAGCGGCTTCTCGCCATGCACTTTCAGATCGGGCAGCCCGCCGGCGTACGCGATGATGTGACCCAGGAAGCGCTCGAAATCGCCGTACCGGGCCTCGGCGTACCCTTTCCCGATGAAGGTGCCCAGCGCGATCACCGTGCCCTTGCCGGCCTGGCGTGCGGTAGCCAGGACATTGCCTGCGCCATCCCGCGCCAGCACGCTTGCGCCATCCGCCAGCAGCGGTGTGATCCAGATGGCGGCGCGCAAATCATAGCTCTCTTTGCCGTAGGCGAACCGGAACTCCGCGGTTTTCAGCGGTCGGCGGCCCAGATCCGCGATGCCTAGAGCGGTAGCCAACGGGCGCTCGGCCGCGGGGTAGCGGTAGATGCCCTCCTCTGTGTATGCGCCGGCCTCACTCTCCGCCAGCACCGTCCCGCCGCGCCGGAGGAAGTCGGCGACCGGTCCGGCGGCCGCATCGGGCACGGCGATCGGGAAGGGCGCGATCAGCAGCTTCAGCTCTTTCAGCGCGGCCAGATGGCTGCTTTCGACGAGCGTGTAGGGCACCTGCAGATGCTCCAGCGCTGTCAGGTAGCCGGTCACGCTGTCTCTCGCGCGCGCCGCCACGCCATCTTGCGCCCACTCCAGGTTATATCCGTTCGGATCGAACAGCACGCCAACCTTTGCCGCGTCGGGCCGGTAGGCTTCCAGCAGGGCGTTGTGTTCGCGCAGGATACTGCCCGTCTGCTTCATCAGGGCGATGCGCTCTTCGGCCAGGCCATCGCGTCCCGCCAGCCCGTAACCCGACGATTCGCGTCCGAAGAACTCATCGCGCCAGCACCAGAAGATCACCGCCTTGGCGCCGCGGCCGTAGCCGTTCCACACCCAGCGCTGTTGCGGCTTGGCTTCCACAGAGGGCCGCACGTCGAACCCCTGGCGCGCCGAGCCGCCCTGCAACTCGCTCACCCAGACGGTCTTGTCGCCCGCTGCCGAGCGAGTGCATTCCACGCGCACGCCGAAATCCGCATCCGACATGGCGAACCAGAAGGGAAAATGGGAACAGCCGACGCCGTCGAGCGGCTTGACGAGGTCCCAGTCGTTCCCGCGGTTGATGGCATGGTTCTCCGCGTCGCCGGCCATGTGGGCTGAGGGCTGTGCGCCGTGCCCGGTAACGATGTGGGTCGGATCGGCCCGTTTGATGATCTCGGCGCGGAAGCGCATCTGCTCGGCCGCGCGCCACTGGAGGAATTTCTCGAACGCCATCATCTCGGTGTAGGGCCGCTTCGGCAGCTTGCCGGGCATCACGTCGGCCCAGTCGCAATAGCGGCGCTTCCACGCGGCGTTCAGGCCATCGAGGCCGCCGTACTTCGCATCAAGCCAGCCCCGGAACGCCTGCAACGTGTGCGGACAGAAGCAGACCAGCCCATCGGCCTGGACGTTCCAACGCAGCTCGTTCCAGATGTCCCAGCCAACCAGGTTGGGCGCACCGGCGTAGCGACTGCCGACCGCTTCCAGGAACGCGCCCATCCGGCGCAGCACTTCCGGGTTGTCGGTGCAGCCGCCGGGCGTCAGGCCTTGATGCGCCTCGCCGCGGTTGGAAGAAATGACGGCCCGGCCCATATGGTCGATCATGTGGGCGTCCGGGATCTCGCGATGGATCCAGAACGGGTGGAGCTCAGCGATGGAGCTGAGCACGACTCCCAGCCCACGCTTGCCGGCTTCCTCCACCAGTTCATCGTAATCGCTGAAGTCGAAACGCCCTGGCTCCGGCTCCACCCAACTCCAGAGCACCCAGAGCTGCACGGCGTTCAGCCCGGCATCCTTCATCCCGTCCAGGTCTTCCTTCCAGTAACGCCGTTCGGGGAACGGCGGCCGATAGTATTGTGCGGCCAGAATCATGATGGAACCTCCGAACACATATTACATCCCCTCGTACCAGAATGCTCTGCGCCAATTGTGTTTGCGCAGCGCGTTTTCCAGTTCGTCGGACATGGGTTTCTGATCGCTGACGCCGCAGTTCATCTCGGCTTGCTCGACGTTGCGAATGCCGACGAGGACGGTGGAGACCGCGGCCGGTTTCAGTCCGAACTTGATGGCCGCCGTGACCATGTTCGGCTCCTGATCGCCGATCGTCTCGCGTACCTGCGCCACGCGGCGCACGGCCCACGGCAGCCGGTCGCCTGCGAAGTAGCGGTTGCGGAAATCCCCCTCTGCGAACCTCGTCTCGGGCGTCCACTTGCCGGCCAGCGAGCCTTCATCGAGCACGACACGCACGATCACGCCGATTCCCTGTTCCTGCGCGACCGGGAACAACTCGGCCTGCGGCTCCTGGTCGAAGATGTTATAGATGACCTGGATCGAGTCGAGCCAGCCCGCGGCCATCAGATCGACGAGCGCGTTCTGATCGTGCTCCGGCGTGCTGATACCGATCGCCCGAATCTTGCCTTCCTTTTGGAATTGGCGCAGCGTTTCCAGCGGCGCCGGATCGCGATTCCAGGCGCGCGTCCAGGTGTGGAGCTGGAGTAGGTCGATGCAGTCGGTCTGCAAGCGGCGCAGGCTTTCCTCAAGCCGCTCGCGCAGATAGACCGCGCCATAGCGCTCCTCTGCCGAGCAATAGGGGCTGGGGGGCCACGGGCCGGGCGCGGCCGGGATTTTGGTGGCGACGTAGATGCGCTCCCCGCGCCGCTCCTTCAGCACCTGTCCGATAATCGTCTCGCTGCGTCCGTTGCCGTAGCCCTGAGCCGTGTCAATGAAGTTGCACCCCAAATCGAGCGCCCGGTGCAGCGCCTTGAGCGACTCCGCTTCCGGCTGCGCGCCCCAACTTCCGCCGACGGCCCACGCGCCGAAGCCGATCTCCGAAACCTGCCAGCCCATGCGGCCAAATGTGCGGTAACGCATGCTCCTCTATCTCTCCTCTCTATCTCTATCTCTATCTCTATCTCTATCTCTATCTCTATCTCCGAACGCCTCCGCCGGCCCATACGGCGCCAGCCCCACCGTGACATACGGATTGATCGCCGTGTCGTCTTCTTGATAGGCGAAGCGCCACATGCGGCCGCACATCTCGCGCTTGACCGTCTCGTAGGCCGGATCGCCGGCCAGATTGCGCATCTCGTGCGGATCGACGCGCAAGTCGTACAGCTCATCGCGGTCGAAGCCGTTGAAGACATACTTGAAGTCGGTCGTCATCACCGAGCGTTGGGTGTAGTAAAGCTCGACACCGTTACATTGCGTGTGGATCTCATCGCGCCAGGAGGCCGGCGACTCACCCCGCAGGAAGGGGAGCAGGCTCGCGCCGGTCGTGGCGCCCGACGCCACGCCGGCCACCTCCTGGAAGGTCGGCCCGAAGTCTGCCAGCGAGATGAACGGATCGGCGCGGCGGCCGGCGTTGACGATGCCCGCAGGCCAGCGGATGACCGCGGGGACGCGGTAGGCGCCCTGGAAGCAGGGGATACCCTTGGCGAACAGCCCATGCTCGCCGCAATAGTCGCCGTGGTCGGAAGTATAGAGCACGAGCGTGTTTTCGCGCTGCCCGGTCGCGTCGAGCGCAGCCAGCAGTTGCCCGAACCGATCGTCCAGGTAGGTGCAGTAGGCCCAGAAGTGGCGAATCCCGTCCCGCACCTCGCGCTCGCTGAGCTGGCCGAAGCGCATCGCGCGCATCCGGCCATAGATCGCCGGCTTGTCGGCCAGGTCGTCGGCATAGGAGGCCGGTAACGGGATGTCGGCCAGGTCGTACATGTCGAGATACTTCTGCGGCACGATGTAGGGGTCGTGCGGGCCGATCAGAGACAGCACATCCAGCGCCTTCGCGACCGCCGTCTCGTCGTGCTGCAGCGCGCCGACCGCCTCTACCTCGCCCGTGCCATAAAGCCGATACGTCCCGTAGCCCGGCCGCAGAATCTCCCCCGGTTGCCTCTTCCCCCTGGCTCCCGGTTTTCCGGTCTCTTCCGCCAGCTTCCGATACTGCTCCCATGTCCAGCCGTGATGCGTCCCTTGCGCGCCGCTGACGAAGTGCTCGATCCAGCCGCGGTCGGCCGGCGATTCCTCCACGCTGACGTGCCACTTGCCGGAGAAGTGCAGGCTGTAGCCTCCCTCGGCGAGGTCTTCGCTCCACAGCCGTACGCCCGGCTTCAGCCCGCGGCGCAACGCCTGGTCATTGCAGATGTTGTTCCAGACACCGTGGCGCGTGGGATAGAGACCGGTGAAGAAGGTCGCGCGCGAAGGGCAGCAGTGCGGCGATGGGCAGAACGCGTTTGTGAAGGTCACACCTTCGGCAGCAAAGCGATCCAGGTTCGGCGTGAGCGCCGGATGCTCCGGCAAAGCCGTGTCCGCCCGCTGATGGTCGGTCATGACGATGAGGATGTTGGGTTGAGTCATCAAGTTTCCAGATCAGTTTTGGTATTGCCCAAACACATCGCGAATGGCCTCGAGATAGCCCATCCCATGCACCGTATCCGGCTCCAGGTAGCTGCCTTCCGTCCACTCGTTCCACGCATTGATCGTGAGGATCTTCGACACGTCGGGCCGGGCGTCGAGGAACGCCTTGGCCCGCGCCAACGCATCCCGGAAGGCGCCGGGGGTGTTGCCGCTGAGCGTGGGCGTGAACGGATAGCCGGCGTTGCTGAAGACATCCGACTGCACGGTGCGCGGGCTGGAGTCCCATCCCATCGTTACGTTCGGGAAGTAAGGCAAGTCAAAGGACTGCGCCGTCCGCTGCCAGTGTTCGATCGCGCCCTCCATCACTGCGGCGTAAGGAGTCTCCGGAAAGGCCGGCATGCGCACGTGGTGGATCCAGACATACGACGTGATGCTGTCGAAGCCGAGCGTTCTTAGCACGCGCTGT
>JALOOE010000297.1 GCA_025454565.1 Anaerolineae bacterium | reverse complement strand
CATCCGATCGGGTGATCGTGCGTGCGCTGGAAGCAGGCAAGCCCACACGCGCAACAATCGCTTCGACTTCATCTGCCGGCAGGTACGCGAGCATCGCCTTGCCGACCGACGTGCAGTGCAGGTGGGCGCGGTCTCCCACCGCAGTGCGCGCCATCAGGCGATTGGGCGACTCCACCGCATAGATGTAGAGCGCATAGTCGCCATCGAGCACCGTCAGGTAGACCGACTCCCGACATTGGTCGGCCAGGTCGCGCAACAGCGGCGCGGCGCGGTCGCGCAGCTCGACGTTGACGCGCACGGCCTGGGTGAGGGCCACCACCGCCGTGCCGAGCGCGTAGTGGTCGGCGTCCACCTTCTCCACAAAACCGCAGGAGAGCAGGGTCGCCAACAGGTTGTGCGTGGTGCTCTTCGGCATCCTCAGGCGTCCCGCAATCTCGGCCAGGGTGAGTCGCGGCTCGCTCGGGCTGAAGGCTTGCAGGATGTCGATCGCTTTCAGGACAGAGTTGATCATGTCAGTACGTCCAGATCTATGATGACGTGCTGGATGTGCGCCCGGCGATAGGTGTATACCAGGTGCAGACGGCCGTCCGCGGCCTGGATGATAGACGGATAGGAGAATTCGCCGGCAGCGGTCTCCAGATCGAGTCGCCGCGGCCAGGTCTCGCCGTTGTCGGTCGAGATGAGCAGCGTGAGCGGGCTGCGGCCTTCATGCGTCGGATTGCAGGCCAGCACGATCCGGCCATCCGTCAGCCGCACGGCATCCAGCCCGGTGTTGGAGTGCGGGATCGGCGTCGGCCGGGCAGGCGCCCAGGTGCGGCCATAATCGCTCGATTCGGTGATGCAGACTGCGCCCACGGCCTGCGTCGCGCGCAGGAGCATCTTCACCTGGCCGGGCGCGTATTCCCAGACGGTCGGCTGGATGACCCCGAGATGCTCCTGAGGCAGGCGAAGTTGGCCGGTCGTCGTGTCCCACGTCGCGGAGACAGGCTCATTCGCCACGCTCTGGCCGGCCTCCGACCGGGTCGCCGCGCTGTGGCCGGTCTCCGACCGAGCCACCAAGGGCGCAGTGATCGGCCCATGCCGCGTCCACGTCGCCGCGCTGTGGCCGGTCTCCGACCGAGCCACCAAGGGCGCGGTGATCGGCCCATGCCGCGTCCACGACCGCCCGCCGTCCGCGCTGATCTCCGCCCAGGCCGTCCAGTTGCGCCACGTCTCTGCCGATACGCCGCAGAGGATGTCGCCGTTGCTCAGGGTGATGGGCTTGTTCTTCGCCGGCCCGGTGAGTCCCGCCGGGAGCATGACCGGCGCCGACCAGCTCCGGCCCGCGTCGGTGCTTTGAAGATACAGGCCCGACCAGGCGGATACAGTCGGCCCGGCCTTGTAAAAGAGCCAGACGACGCCCGCCGTATCGCGAAACAACACGGGATTCCAAAGCGGCACGCCGGGCGCGGCGACGATCTTGACCGGCGCGCTCCACCTGTCGCCACCAGCGTATCGACTGAGCCAAATGGCGACATCGGGATGGCCCTCGTATGTGCCAGCAAACCAGGCAGCCAGAAGCACCCCCGGCGCCGCCTCAACAACGGTCGCCGCATGGCAGGAGGGAAAGTCAGAGGAACCAGAGAAAACCGGCCCGGATTGAAGCATGACAGGCTCATTGCTGTGAAAGTGATCTGAAAGTGGCCTCGCCCGACCGAGGATGCCGGACTCTCGTTCCATAATGTGGAACGGTGTTCCACTATCACGATCAGCATACCATGTAAGAGTCGGCGTGTCAAATTCGCGAATGATCAACGGGGAAGGAACCTGCGATTCCTGACCGGCGTCCAGAGATGAGTGAAGCGACTGTGGTAGAATGTCGCCGAATCGCTGTCATCCCGATCGCTGGACGAAATCATGGCTCGCAACACCCGTCAATCGATAACTCGCTCGCTCGCTCGCTGGATGCCCGTCCTTCTCGCGTGGGTGGTGGTCTCAGCGCTCGCTGCGTGTTCGTCGGACTCAATGTCATCCGCCTATTTACAGGCCAACAACGCAGCGTTGCACCAGAGCGCCAGCGCCACCGCCCAACCGATGCCGTTCGTCGTCGAGCCGGGTGCTTCGGCGCGAAGCGTCGCAGCCCAACTTCAAGCCGAGGGGTTGGTCAAAGACGCCCGGCTCTTCGAGGCCTACGTGCGGGCCAGCGGACTGGCGGGCAGACTCCAGGCCGGCACTTACACCCTCAGCCCGCACCTGACCCCGGTGCAGATCGCCGAAGCGCTGCTCCACTCGCGGCCGGCGAGCATCGCGCTCACCGTGCCGGAGGGGTGGCGTCTGGAGCAGATCGCCGATGGGTTGCGCGCTTCCGGTGTGATGGACGGCGCCACATATCGCAAGATCGTCGAAACGGGCGACCTGAGCGGGCTGGATGCCGACGCGCCCGACCGCTACAGCTTCCTGGAGGAACGTCCCTCCGGCGCTACACTGGAGGGCTATCTATTCCCGGACACCTATGAGCTGCTGGTTGATCAGGCCACGCCCGAAGCGTTGGTTCGGCGGCAGCTCGATACCTTCACCGAACGCGTCCTGCCGCGCTATCGCAAGTACGCCGAGAGCGCGAGCAAGCCGCTCACCCTCCACCAGGCGCTGACCCTTGCCAGCATCGTCGAACGCGAGGCCGGCGTGGATGCCGACCGGCCAATGATCGCGGGCGTCTACCTCAACCGTCTGGCCAAGAACATGCGGCTTGAGGCCGACCCGACGGTGCAATATGCGATGGGCTTCCAACCGCAGACCGGCCAATGGTGGAAATCGCCGGTCTTTCTGGAGGAGTACAACAAGGTCGTCAGTCCCTATAACACCTATCTGAACGCCGGCCTGCCACCAGGACCGATTGCTAACCCAAGCCTGAAAAGCATCGAGGCGGCGCTCAATCCGGCCCAGCACGACTATCTTTTCTTCATGGCCGTGGGCGACGGCAGCGGCCGCCACGCGTTTGCGCGCACCTTTGCGGAACATCTGGAGAACGTCAGGCGTTATCAGGGAAGATGACCCTCGAATGGGACGCGGATAGTATGCCCCGCTGTTTCGGGCACGAGCGCGGAAAAACGCGGAGAAAAATTGATGAACAGAACAAAATTCCCTCTTCCCTATCCGTGTTCATCTGTGTTTATCCGTGTCCTGATCTCGTCTCTTGTCGTGCTCCTGCTGTTGGCTGGCTGCACATCATCCAATCGGCTGGGCACTCGCCGGCCCGCACCCGACACACTCGGCTCGGTCGAGGCGTATCTGGCTCGCTACCAACCCGGCCCCACGCCCCGCCTCTTTCAAACCACGCGCCTCTATGACCGCAACGGCGCGACCATCGCCGAGCTATGGAACGAGGGTCGACGCACCTGGGTGCCTCTCAATCGCATCTCCAAACACCTGATCGACGCCACCATCGCCACCGAAGACGCCACCTTCTACCAGAACACCGGCGTGGATCCGGCGCGCATCGCGGCGGCCGCGCTGCGCAACACGCAGGAAGGCGAGGTGACCTCCGGCGCCAGCACCATCACCATGCAGCTCGCCCGCAACCTGTTCATGGGGCCGGATCAGCGTTATGACCAGACCATGGATCGGAAGATGCTGGAAGCCGGGCTGGCCCAGGAGCTGACCAACCTCTTCAGCAAGGATGAGCTGCTGGAGATGTACCTCAACCTGCTCAACTACGGCCACTGGACCTATGGGCCGGAGGCTGCCAGTCAGGCATACTTCGGCAAGCACGCCGCCGATCTGACGCAGGCCGAGGCGACGCTGCTCGCCGGCATCCCGCAGCGGCCGGCCGATTTCGACCTCTTCACGGGCTTCGCCGCGGCCAAAGCGCGGCAGCGTGTCGTGCTCGACATGCTGGTGCGCCACGAGTATCTGACCGAAGCGCAGGCCGACACGATCTTCGCACAGCTCATTAAGCTCAATCCCAAACCCGACCAAATCGTCAACCTGGCGCCGCATTTCACGCAGTATGTGCAGGAAACGCTCGATGCCCGTCTGGGCGGCGACGGTGTGGTGAAGCGGAGCGGCTTGCAGATCACCACGACACTCGACCTGAAAGCCCAAACGCTCGCCCAGGACCTCATCAAGAAGAAGGTGGCCGAACTGAAGCCCGCGCACGATCTGAGCAACGCCGCGCTGGTGGCGCTTCAGCCCGGCACGAATGGGATCGTGGCGATGGTCGGCAGCGCGGACTTCAGCAACCCGGCCATCGCCGGACAAGTCAACGTGACGATCAGCCGCCGCCAGCCGGGCAGCGCTATCAAGCCGGTGCTCTACGCCACGGCGATCAGCGACACGCTGATCAGCCCCGCCACAGTGCTGTGGGATATCCCGGTGACGTACACTGTGGGCGCGGGGATGACCTATGCGCCCGTCAACTACGACGGCAAGTTCCACGGCCCGGTAACGGCGCGCACGGCGCTGGCGAACAGCCTGAACATCCCCGCGGTCAAGCTGCTCGACGGGGTGACGGTGGAGCGGATG
>JALOOE010000006.1 GCA_025454565.1 Anaerolineae bacterium | reverse complement strand
GTGTGGCCACCGCCGACCGTCGGCGGGTGGGTGCAGGGGCTGATTGCCCGTCGCAGCCGGAGTGATGAGATCGGTGGCGTCTTGATCATGGTGCACGATGCGACCGAGGAGCGACGCAAGCGGCAGGAACTCAAGGTGAAGACGACGATGGTCCAGGAAGTACACCATCGCGTCAAGAACAACCTCCAGACAATCGCGGCGGTGCTGCGCATGCATGCCCGGCGCACGAAGAATGAGGAGACGCTACACGCGCTCAACGAAGCAGTTGCGCGGATTCTCAGCGTGGCAGTGATACACGAGTACCTATCGTTGGACGAGAGCCAGACGATCAATTTGCGCGATGTGTGTCAGCGGATCGTCTCTCAAAATCGACAGGTGATGGTGGAGCCGGGGCAGCAGATCCGCTTCTCGGTAGAGGGGCCGGTGATCTATCTGCCGAGCCAACAGGCGACATCTTCGGCGCTCGTCATCAACGAGCTGATTCACAACGCGTTGGAGCATGGATTCAACACCCAGAAGACGGGCGAGATCAAGATTTCGCTGGTGGATCGCGGCGAGCGGGTGTGGCTACAGGTGTGGGACGACGGCGCCAAGCTGCCTGGCGACTTCGACTTGAATACGCCTTCAAGCCTCGGCCTGCAAATCGTTCGGTCTCTGGTACAGGATGACTTGCGCGGTATACTCGTGATCGAGAATCGGGAAGATGGGGTGGTGGCGACTGTTGACTTTCCCAAAGTGCCCCTAGTTCCCACGGGAGACCGTGGCAAAAACTGAGATCAATCATCAGAGGAGCGATACGATGGAACGGACACGTGTCATTATTGCAGATGACGAGGCTTTGATCCGCATGGACTTGCGGGAGATGCTCACCAATCTCGGCTATTTGGTGGTGGGCGAGGTGGCCGACGGGCGGAGCGCCGTGAATCAGGCGCGCGAGTTGCGCCCTGACGTGGTCGTCATGGATATCAAGATGCCGGATATGGACGGCATCGAGGCTGCGAAGGTGCTCACTGAAGAGCGTCTGGCGCCGACGGTGCTGCTCAGTGCATACGGCCAGCGCGAGCTGGTGGATCGGGCGCGCGAAGCGGGTGTCGTCGCTTACCTGGTGAAGCCCTATCGGGAAGAAGAACTCGCGCCGGCCATCGAAGTGGCGTTGGCGCGCTTCCGTGAGTTCCAGACACTCCAGAAGCAGGTCGACGATCTTCAGGCGGCCCTTGAAACACGCAAGTTGGTGGATCGGGCCAAGGGCATCTTGATGGACAAGCAAGGACTCTCCGAAGCAAGATGAGTATGGACAATCGCAAGCCGATGAAGGATGTCGCCGAGGCGATCATTCTTGCGCATCAGGTGGGCCAGTCCTAAAGGCGTGTCAAGAAACAACTCCCGCTCTGGCCGGTCTCCGACCGAGCCAGAGCAGGAAGTTGTACTTTGCCACGCCCTAAGCCGGTTCCAACGCTCGCAGGTCGGAACCCTCCCGCCGGTCACGTCGTCAGCACTCTGGCGACACGAGATCATGACCAGCGGGAGGGTTTTGTGTGTCGTCTCGTCCACACGCCGACGGAGTGGGCCACAAACGGCATGCTGATTCGGATCGTAGAGTGACTTCGCACGCACGTACAGGGGGGTGGAGACACGGCGACAGCGGCGAGATGGCGCGCGGACGCGCCGGTGCGCAGTGGCTCTCTCATCCACTGCCCCTTGTGCACGCCGTCTCTCATATCGGCGCATTGCCCCTCATCTTCATCGTTGGCGTCATCCTGCGGCTACTTCCCTTGTGCGCCGGCTATCCGCTACACCATGACGAGGCGCTCTATGGCTTCTGGGCGCGTATGGTCATGAGCGGCCGCGACCCATTACTGCTGACCGCTTGGGTGGATAAGCCGCCCCTGGTGCTCTACGCGCTGGCGGGCTCATTGCGCTTCCTGGGCATCTCGGACCTGGCGTTACGATTGCCGGGCGTAGTTGTGTCCCTGGCTACCCTCGTGTGCACGCACGGGCTTGCCTCACGCGTCTATGGGCGTCGCACTGCGCTGCTTGCCGCGGCGCTCCTGGCTGCATCTCCTTTCGCAATCCTGTTCGCCCCGACGGCCTTCACCGATCCGTGGCTCACTTTGTGGCTGGTGGCGGCGGCGTGGGCAGCGCTGGCAGGCCGTTCATTCCTCGCCGGCATCGCGCTGGGTCTGGCCGTCGCCTCGAAACAGCAGGGGCTCCTGGGCGTGCCGCTCATCATGGCGCTCCTGCTGATCGCCAGTTGTAGTACTTCCCCAGCGAACGCCTCCCGCCCGCCGTCCTCGGCCTTTTTTGGTCGGTTCCTCATCTCCTTGCTCGGCTTTGCCATGATATTCGCCCCCGTAACGTACTGGGATTCGCTGCGCTGGGCTACACGGCCGAGCTTCTGGGATCGCAGCCTGACGACCTACGGTGGTCTGGTGCTGGCGGCGCCAACTCTGTGGCTCGAACGCGCGGCGGGTTGGGCCGAGCAGACCAGGTATCTGTTCGGTTTGCCCGTGCTGACGCTGCTCATGCTCAGCCTGGCGCTGGTTGCCGGGGTGCGAGATCGGAGAACGTGCAAACAAGCGGGCGGAGCACAAGGCCAGGGTGGCGATGAGGCCCGCTTAGCGTCCCGTCTTCCACCATCCACGCTAATTCTCGTATATCTCGCCGGCTATGCCACCCTTCACTTCTTTGTGACCTTCCAGCCGTGGGATCGCTATCTGCTGCCGCTGCTGCCCTTCATCTGTGTCCTGGCGGCGCGCGGGATCCTGATCACATGGCGCTGGGGCGGCGAGGCCGCACTTGGCCTGCCATGGCTTCCGACGAACGCCGCGCGATTAGTGAGATCGGCGATGACAGCCGTGTTGATCGCGTTCCTCGCTTTGTCGTCGTGGCTGGGCGTGACAGCTCGATTGCCGGTGGGGAGCGATCACGGCGCGTACTTCGGGCTGGATCGTATCTCAGCCTTTCTTGCCGCGCAGCCCGCGGACGCCGTGATCTATGATCGGTGGATCGGTTGGCATTTCGACTTCTACCTGTTCGATGCGCCGCAGGAGCGCCGCTGGTGGGGGAGCGGCTGGAAGCTGGCCGATGATGCGGCGGCGATTCAGCGGGATGCGCCGGATCGAGTTCAATGGCTCGTGCTGCCTGGTTGGCGCGATGCTGCGGCGTCCGAGGTCCGACTGGCGCTGGCCAGCCGGAGGCTGGCACTTGCTGAGATGGAGCGCATCTACCGGCCCGGTGGCAGCCGCGCGTTCACCGTTTATCGCATCGTACCCGTGGAGCGCACAGATGGCGGCTGATCGAGAACTCATCGCTGCGCCACCGCCTTCCCGCAGACGGGCCGTCGCTCAGGGCGTCCTTGCCTGGGCGACTTTAGCAGCCGCAACGCTGACTGGCTGCTGGCCGTTGGGTCTGACGAATCGCATTCTGGCCGGCGTCGATGCACTCACATTTTTCACACCGTATTGGGCCTACCGCATGGCCGAGCTGCGCACCGGTCATCTCCCGCTCTGGAATCCTTATCTTTTCGCTGGCGTGCCTTTCCTCGCGAACCCGCAGGCGGCCGTGCTCTACCCATTGCACTGGCCGATGACCTGGATGGAACCAGCACAGGCGTTGATCTGGTCGGCGCTACTCCACGTTTGGCTTGCCGCCGGCTTCATGTACACCTTTGCACGCCGATCTGCGGGGCTGAGTTCGCTGGCCTCGTGGCTGGCTGGCGCGCTGTTCGGATTGGGCGGTTTCACACTTGCGAAGATCGAGAACATCAATCAGCTCAACGGATTGGCATGGCTGCCCGCGATGTTGTGGCTGTTCGACGAGACCCGACGGGCGGTGGGGTGGCGCTATCGCGCGCGGTGGGGCGTGGCGCTGACCATCGTTATTGCGCTGCAACTGCTGGCTGGTCACACCCAGACGGCGTTCATCAATCTTGTAGGACTGGGTGTGTATGCGGCCTGGCCGGTTGGTAAGTCGGTATGTAGGATTATTGGTGGCATAGTGGAGCGGCGACGATCAGGATGGTCGCAGTCAGAATCATCGTGGTCCGCCCGCTCTCGCGCGCTCCCGGTCTCCCACGCTTTCGCCGGCCTCTTCCCGCTTTTCGCCGTACTTCCGGCGCTCGCCCTCGCTGCCGCTCAACTGCTGCCGTCGCTGGAGCTGAGCGCGTTGGGATTGCGCGCCGAAGGGCTGCCATACAGGCTGGCGGCGAGCTTCTCACTCCGCCCGAGATTGTTGGCGCAGACCCTGCTGCCTCCGGTGGGCGGTGGTCTCGCCGAAGCATTTGGCAGCGAGGGCTACGCCGAATTCGTGGGCTACATCAGCGTCACGGGGCTGATCCTGGCGGCGATAGGTGTCCTGAGCGTGCTGCGGGGCAGATCGGCCCAGCCCAGCCTCGAAGCGCATTACGGCTTCGTCGTGTTAGCGGCCATTGGCCTGTTCTTGGCGCTGGGCGCGTATAATCCGCTCTACTATCTCCTCTGGCGATTTGTGCCGGGATTTGATCTGTTTCGAGCGCCGGCACGCTGGCTTGCGCTCTATGCGGTTGGGGTGGCCGGACTGGCCGGCATGGGGTTCGATGCCTGGTTGCGCTACATCAGGTCGGCTGGGTTTTCGGGACGGTTGCGGATCCCGGCGATGGCCAAGTGGGCGCGCTTCCTGATCGTCGCCGTTGCGCTGATCGCTCTGGGGCTCCTTATCGCACAACAACCGCCGCCCTGGCGCACGCTGTCCGGTTGGGCTGCAGCGGCGCTTCTGACGTTTGCTCTGTTGTTGGCCGGCAGGAAATGGCCCAGGTTGGCACAGGGCGGGCTGATCGCACTGGCGCTTGTCGAACTGTGGATCGGGAGCCGTGCGCTGCCATTCACGTTGGCGACTGCCCCGGCGGTGTTGGGCTTGCGCAATGCACCGGCAGCGTTGCTGGCCGCTACGGCCGATCAGCCGCCCGCAGGGCGCGACCGCTATTTGAGCATGTCGGATATTCGCTACGACCCCGGAGATCTGGTCGAATTGCGCGCGTTGGAAGCGGACAAGCTGCCGGCAGAGGCGGTGGAGCGATTCGTTCGAGCAGCTAAATGGACCGAGGTGATCGCGCCCAATCTGTCGCTGCTGTGGCGACTGCCGGCAGTCGATGGCTATGATGGCGGCGTCCTGCCGACCGCTGCCTACGGTGCTCTCCAATCGCTCTTCCTGCCGCCGGAGGAGCGGCTACCCGATGGCCGGCTGCGTGAGCAGTTGCGGACTACGCCGCCCGACCGCTTGCTCGATTTGACAGGCGTTCGTTTCATCGTGACCGACAAGCAGCGCGATTTGTGGGCGGGTGATGTGTACTACGATCTGGAGCAGACAGCGACTCTCCAACCGGGAGAGAGCCTGACGCTCGATCTGGCGTCATATGCGTCGTTTGCCGCCACCGCGTTGGGCCTCGTCGCGTCGGGCAATGATCGGGAGACGCAGGCTGATCTGATGGTGATGGGCGCCGACGGCGCGGTAGCCACGCTGCCTCTGACGCCGGGAATCGCAGTTCCGGCAGCGGCGCCGCAGCCGCTCATCGCGCCGCTGCCGGCGCCCACAACCCTGACGACCATTACCGTGCGCGTTCCGACCACTGCGCCTGCCGGACTGACGTTGCGCGGCTTGAGCCTGATAGATGAGCGGACTGGCGCACACCAATCGATCACACTATCCCCGCGCGGCGATCTTCGTCGCCTCCACTCCGGTGATGTGAAGGTGTACGAACGTCGCGCGGCAATGGGCCGAGCGTGGCTTGTCCACGGCCTGCGGCCTGTCAAGGATGATGCAGCGGCGCTGCGCGAGCTGGCTGATCCAGGATTCGATCCGAGGACGGCCGTGGTCATTCCGGGCGATGCACCGGCGCGCGCTCCGGCCAGCGCCGCGCCCGATGAGTCGCTCACGATTGCCGGCTATGAACCGGAACGCGTGGTGCTGCGCGTCGATGTCAAGCGCCCGGCCTTCCTCGTGCTGGCCGATGCAGCCTTCCCCGGCTGGGAGGTGACGCTCGACGGCGTACCAGCGCCCCTACTGCGGGCCAACCTGATGTTTCGGGCAGTTGCCCTGGAGCCGGGTGCACATGAGATCGTGTTTGCCTATCGCCCAATGAGTTGGCGCTGGGGCCTGATCATCAGCGTGGCGGTGCTCAGCATCCTCATGCTCGTGCTCCTCTCGACCCTATTGCCTCGTTTTGAGCGCGTGTCCAGGGATGCAGTATAATATCGGCGAGCTACTGCGCTGCTTGAGAACCCGGCAAAGGAATTGCTGTGCAAGAGATGGAATTGCTGCCCGCTCAGTCGAGCGAGAAAACCACCAGCTCCGCTGTCGAGACGGGCGGCTCACACGCCGTGGTCGGCCGCGAGCCGCCGGGCCAGGCAAGCCTGCCGCTGCTACTCGAGGGTGTGCTATTTGTGTCCGCCGAGCCGGTGCAGGTCGCTCGATTGGCGCAGCTTCTGGATGTGAGCCAGGAGGCCATCGACATTGCCCTGGCAGACATGAGCGTGGCCTACAGGACGCAGCAACGCGGCGTCCGACTGCTGCGTAAGGGCGATCGCGTGCAGTTGACCAGCGCACCGGAAGCTGCGCCCTACGTCGAGCGCTTCCTCAACCTGGATCTCAATACCAGGCTTTCTCCGGCGGCGCTGGAGACCCTCGCTGTCATCGCGTACAAACAGCCGTTGACGCGCGGCGATATGGAGGCGGTGCGCGGCGTCAACTGCGACGGGGTGCTGCGCACACTGCTGGCGCGTGAGTTGATCGAGCCGGTGGGCCGGCTGGAGCAGCCGGGGCGCCCCTTCCTCTACGGTACAACATACCGCTTCCTGCAATACATGGGGCTAGAAAGCCTCGAGGATCTGCCCCCCCTGCCAGAAGCAGCCGCATAGCCGCCAAACGTAAGTGATCACACTTACACTGAGCGCTTTTCGCGCTACCCTAATCTCGTAGGCTCACTCTGAGTGTGAAGACTACCAGGAGGTAGACCCGTGGCAGACAACCTTTGGGTATTGCGCGAGCAGAAGAAGATCAGTGTGGCGACATTAGCCAGTCGCGCTGGACTGCCGATAGGCCTGATCATGGAATATGAATCGGGCCAGCGCTCAATCGATCCCCGGCATCTCAACCGGATTGCTCGCGCCCTGTATATTGAAGAAGCGGATATTAAGCTTCGATCGGACCCGCGCCCAGGCGCCGCGCCGCTCGAGCGCCAGCCATCGCGCGATACGCCTCGCGAGATGGCGAGGCCTTACGGCGATCGTCCACCGATGCCGCGCCCGCCGGCCGGAGATGTCCGGCCCAGAGAGCGGCAGATGCGCCCGCGGCTAGAGCCTCGGCCGCCCCTTCCTGCGAGACCGAGCCAGATCGTTCACTTGGAAGGCTTGCTAAAGCGGCTGGACCTATCGATGGCGGATTTGGAGGCCCAGATCGGTAAGCCGCTTTCAGGCCTTGACCGCGTCGCGATCAGCGCGCTGCTCAAAGATCTGCAAGCGAAAGTCAAGGATGCGCCGACCCCGGTACGGCATCGCGCTTATCTGCCCGAATCGGTCGACGAGTTCGAGGCCCGCTATCTGGCGGCGGCGCAGGCGGCTGGCGATCACCTCCGCTTCATTCTTTTCGATGGCTCGAGCGTCGAGGGCCAGGTCATTGGCTACGGGCCGTACAGCATCACGGCGCGGCAGGCGGATGGCGCCGAGGTGACGCTGAACAAGCTGGCATTGGTATCTTACACAAAGCCATCCGGCAATGCTGGACCGGAGCAGCTCCAATGAGCCTGGGCGACTACCTGCGATTGTTGCGCGCAAAGGGCGGCGGCCTCACGCCCTGGGATATCGAGGCGGCGACGACCCTGCCCAGGGGGCTGTATCGACAGATGGAGCAGCGCTACCGGGCAATCGGCGACGATGCATCGATGGAGATCCTGGCCGAGTACTACGCGGTCCCGTTTGAGGATCTGCGCTGGCGGCTCGGTTGGTCGCGCAAGGCGCTGAGCCGCGCGCTGCATATAGCCGCAACCAATCGGACGCCGATCACGCTCGGACTCTGGAACGGGCAAGAGGCGACCGGGAACGTTGCTTGGTGGGATTTGGGTGCGGTGGGGCTGGACACCGGCGGCGGTCTGCTCCTGGTTGTGCAGCGGCATGCCATTGAGCGGTGGGATCCTCGCGCGCCCGAGGATGGTGTGGCCGATGCGGACGATCCCAACGATGAGGATGACGATTGAGCGCAGCGGCTCGCATAGAATCGATCCAGGCCCGTGAGGTGTTGGATTCTCGTGGCAGACCGACGGTCGAGGTCGAGATCAGCGTTGCAGGCGGGTGGGTTGGATCTGCGATCGTGCCATCCGGCGCATCGACGGGCAGCCACGAGGCGGTTGAGTTGCGCGATGGCGACTTGCGGCGATTGCGTGGACGCGGAGTCCGGCAAGCGGTCGGAAATATTAACCACCTCATTGCCCCGCATCTAGTCGGACAGGACGCCGCAAACCAGGTCACCATCGATGCGCTGCTGATTTCTCTCGACGGAACTCGTAACAAATCTCGATTAGGCGCCAACGCAATTCTCGGCGTCTCGTTGGCTGCCGCACGCGCCGCAGCCTCAGCGATGCGCCTACCTCTGTGGCGCTATCTGGGACAGGGCAGGGTGCTGCCGCTCCCGATGATCAATGTCATCAGCGGCGGGCTGCATGCCTCACATAACCTCGACTTCCAGGATTTCATGATCATGCCGGTCGGCGCCGCCTCCTACTCGCGCGCGCTCGAAATGAGCCTGGAGGTGCATTGGGCTGTGCACGATTTGCTGCTGGAGCGCGAGCTCTCGACGCTCAAGGCAGACGAAGGCGGTTTCGGGCCGGCTTTGCCTGATAATCGGGCGGCGCTCGATTTGTTGATGGCTGCGGTAGAGCGTGCGGGTTATCGTCCCGGCGATGAGATCGCGTTTGCGCTGGACGCTGCTGCGACCCATTTCTACCGACCCGAGCAGGGCCGCTACGACCTCGCTTCGGAAGGCCGGATGTGCGACGTCTCGGAATTGATCGATTTGCTGGCCGCTTGGGTGGCTAACTATCCGATTGTCTCGATCGAAGATGGTTTGGCCGAGGACGATTGGGCAGGCTGGCGAGAGTTGACGGATCGGCTGGGGGGCGCAGTGCAGTTGGTGGGCGATGATCTCTTCACGACCAACCCGCAGCGCGTGCGCCAGGGGGTCGACCAGGGCATCGCGAACGCCGTCCTGGTGAAGATGAATCAGATCGGCACCTTGACCGAGACCCTGGCGGTGATCCGGCTGGCACGCGAAGCTGGATACCGCCCGGTTATCTCGGCGCGATCCGGCGAGACCGAAGATAGCACCATTGCCGACCTTGCCGTTGCCACGAACGCCGGACAGATCAAGATCGGCTCGCTTGCGCAGTCTGAGCGGCTGGCCAAATACAATCAGTTGCTGCGCATCGAGGATGCGTTGGGCGCCGAGGCGCAATTCGCCGGATGGCGCGATCTGTCGCCGGCAGGGAGTCGATCCGCCGGTAGTGCGGTCGGCTAATACTTCGGTTTGTAGAGGCCCGCCGGATTGACGACAAGCATCCCGGCGCGATATGAGAGATCATCGACGCGAGATAGCTTCCCCGCTGCGTCCGGCGAGAGCAGCGTAAAGCGCCGGACGCAGCCCATCCGCTGCACGATTGGCGCCACCCCGTCGTCGTCCCATACCCAGCCGTAGCGGTCGAACGGATTCAGATTCAGCGGCACGGTGTAGCCGCGTAACGTCTTCAACCCATCCACATTGTAGAAGACCTCGAAGTAGGACATCACCAACTCGCGCAGGCTTCGGTAGACCGGCTCGCGATAACGCAGGCCGACGAAGTTGGATTTCGCCACCGCACCGTAACAACCGCCCTGCTTGAAGATGGCGAGTACATGGTCATCGTCGATGCCCGGTTGCGGCAGCAGATCGACGACCAGTGGTGGATAGCCCAGGCGTCTCAGCGCCATCGCCGCGAAGAGCCCGCCGTCGAGACAGTGCGCCACGCGGTCGCGAATGACGTTCAGGGGACAACGGTCGCGGTCCTCTGGGCTGTATGGCGTTGTGTCGAGGTACGCCTGGATTGCCGCTGGGCTCGATAGCGTCGCCAGCACCGCCTCTTCCGCTTCGGTCAGGATAGCCTCAATGCGTTTCATACTACTCTATCAACCTCAGGTCGCGCAGCGCTGCTCGCAACCCTTCGGGCGTCGCTGTCCCGCTCAGCCCGGCGTGCAGCTCCCATGTCTCGATGTGAATGGTGGAGGCGCCTGGCTCCAGCGTGACCAACGGGCCGAGGCTCTCGACTTCAATGAACTGGTCGCAGCAATAGACCTCGGCATTGCAACCAAAATCGGGGTGCGGCAGGTCCGTGCTCGGCGCAAATCGCTTGACGAACAGCGTGCTACCGATCAGATAGCCCGACCAGCCAGCGCGATTCAGATAACCGATCTTGCACGGCGGCATCGCCGGGGCAGCCTGGATCAGGATCAGGTCGTCGGCGGGCTGCAAGCGAGGATCGGCCCAGCGCGTATAAGGCCACAGCACGAGCTGGCGGTTGGGCAGCAAGCCGGCAGCATCGAGCGCGCCCATTGTCTGCGGGAGGATCGCAACACCGCCCAGCCGGATTTGGGTGATGGCCCAGGGCGCCAACTCGACCGGCCAGACTCCCTCGTTTGTCAACTCGTGCGTGAGCGTAACCACGGCTTGGCCGGAGGCCAGACGTACCTCGATCGACTTGCGAATGCCTGAGGCAGGCTCTACGGGCTGCGTCATGCGCACACCATCCGCCAGATCCTCCAGCACCAACCCGTCGTCGTCAGGCAGGTACGAGCGCGGGAAGGCCTCCGGCGAGTGCCACAGGCGGTGGCCACCGCGGATGAAGTAGGGGCCATATGCCGTATCCATCTTCAAGGCCGGTAGTTCGGCAAGCAGGTTTTCGTTCGAGGCGGATGCAAACAGCCGCACGATGCGTGGCCCAGCCTCGGCCAGATACTCCAGCCGGACGTGGCCATTGTCGAGACTGCGTGTGGGTAGTCCGTAGAAAGTAGTGGACATAATGAGTGTGCCTTTCTGCAAAGCCAAGCGATGCTGCGCAAACGTGTGCTGAGTATACGCGATGCCGAATCATTGTGCAAAAGACCCCACACAACCTTTGGCCATCAGCTCAGCCTGTGGTATCCTGCGGTTCGACGCTTGCGCGTGGGCCGAATACGCGCCGAGTTGACCCGCCACACATACCGCAGTCGGGAGCAGTTCGTCAGCCGATGCACAAAACGCTTCCTCGCTTGATATGGCAGCGCACCATCCTGCATTTGCGGAATCCATTCCGTCTTTCCTACGGGGTGAGCGAGACGCGCCACGCCTTCTGGATTCGTCTCGCCGACGACGAGGGCTGGGGCGAGGCTGCGATCCCGCCGTACTACGGCATCGATGACGCGTCGATGATCGCGACTTGGGAGGCGGCCGCGCAGCGCGTCGAGCCTTTCCCTGACGATCCGGCGCAGGTCGAGGCGTGGGTTGGGAGCGCAGGCCCGGCGCCGGCGCGCTGCGCGCTCGATCTGGCGCTGCATGATCGTATCGCCCGGCAGCGAGGTGTGCCTCTGCACGCAATTCTTGATTTGCCGGCGCCCATCGCTTTGCCCACATCCTTCACTATCGCGATCTCCGAGCCGGATGTGATGGCGCGTCTCGCATCCGAGGCCAATCGCTATACAATCCTGAAGATCAAGCTCGGCTCGGATGACGATGCGGCTCGGTTGGCGGCGGTGCGAGCCGCGCGGTCGGATGCGATCTTGCGCGTGGATGCCAATGCCGGTTGGTCGGCCGAGGAAGCGGTGGCTCGGATCGGCGAGATCGAGCGCTATGGGTTGGAGATGATTGAGCAACCGGTGGCGAAGCACGACATCATGGGCATGGGCATCGTTCAAGCCCACACTGGCCTTCCGGTCGTTGCCGACGAGTCGGTGCGATCGATGGCAGATATCGAGGCGCTGGCGACGGCGGGCGTGCGCGGCATCAACCTCAAGCTCCAGAAGGTCGGCGGCTTGGGGCCCGGCCTGCGCATGCTGCATCGTGCTCGCGAACTGGGTCTGCGCGTGTTGCTCGGCTGTATGATCGAGACATCGTTGGGTACGACGGCGATGGCGCACCTGGCCGGCCTGGCGGACTGGCTTGACCTCGACGCGCCGCTGCTGATCTCGAACGATCCCTTTGAGGGCTTGGCCTACGATGATCACGCGCACGTGCGCGTGCCGGAGCGACCGGGGATCGGCGCGCTGGTGAAGGCTGTGGCCGGGTAGAGGTGCGTGGCCTATCTGGTAAGGATAATGGCGTGCTCAGAGATTTCAGTCTGCCATCCGCAATCCGTAATCCGCAATTCTTCGACGCGCACTGCGACACCGTCATGCGCGTCTTCGACGGCGGCTTGGATTTCGTCGCCGGACAGGGCAGAGCGCACATCGACTTGCCACGTTTGCTGGCGGCGGGGCATGGCGTCCAACTCTTTGCCATCTTCGCGCCAAAGAGCCAGTATCCGGATCAGGATCTACGCGCTTTCGCAGATGACATAATCGCTACGATCAAGGGCTGGATCGCCGCATCCGGCGAGCGCATGCGGCTCGTCACCGCGGCGAGCCATATTCACGAACTGTGCGCGAGCGAAGGCGTGGTCGGTGCTTTGCTTGGCATGGAGGGCGCAGATCCGTTGGAGGGCAGGGCGGACAATCTGGCGCATTTCCATCAGTTGGGCCTTCGCAGTCTGATCCCGGCCTGGAGCGACAACGCGTTTTCCGGCACCTCCATGGGGTCCGGCGGGCCGCTGACCGAGGAAGGCGCCGAGCTCATCGAATTCGCTGAAGCGTTGCGTGTGATGATTGACGTGTCGCATCTCTCCGACGCGGCGTTCGAGCAGGTGCGCCAGATGACTCGACGGCCATTCGTCGCCAGCCATTCCAACTGCCGGGAGATCTGTCCCAGCCCGCGCAACTTGACAGACGCGCAGATCCGAGCGTTGGCGGTGCGCGGCGGCGTGATGGGGATCAATCTCTCGGCCGACTTCCTCGCGCCCGACTACATGGTGCTGTGGGATGCCATTGCCGGGCCGGCCTATGCCGATGCTCGCCGGACTTCCGATCCGGTCGAGAAGAGGCGGATTCGTGACGAAACGCGGGCCAAGCTGGTGCAAATTCCGCTGCCGCCGGCGGAGTGGATTGCCCGCCATGTGCGCCATGCGATTGATGTCGGCGGAGAAGATTGCATCGGACTCGGCGGCGACCTCGATGGCATCACCACAATGCCGGTCGGCATCACCGGCGCAGAGAGCTATCCGGCGATTGCCGAGCTATTATCTGAAGCGGGACTGTCCGACGGGCAGGTGGAGAAGGTGTGCTGGCGGAACATGGCGCGCGTCTATGCCGACGCATTAGGGTGAGAGGATGAGCGAACAGATCGCGACGGTGCTTGCCGAGTTCGGTCAGTCGTTTGGCGATACCAGGACGCAGCTTTGCCAGGTGGCAGCAGCGATCCTGGATGACGAGCATTGCGTTTTGAGCGGCTCGGTGCTGGATAGGGAGACGCTTGATTCCGTCGTGACCACCTTGCGCGACCGACTGCCGGGCCTAACCTTCGATGCGTCATCGGTTGAGGTGTTGCGCCGGCCCGGCGCGATCCGCCTGGCGGTAGCGACCAATCTGACCGGCCTATACGCCAAGCCCTCCTTCCTGGCGGAGATGCTCAGTGAACTGCTGCATGGCTGGGAAGTGGAAGTGCTGCGGGAGCAGGAGCGCTGGTGCTTCGTTCGTCAGGCTGATGGCTATTTGGGCTGGGCATATCGGCCGTACCTCACCCCGGAGCCAACGGTGTCGCCGCCGCCGACGCACATCGTCTGCGAGCCGGTAAGCTTGCTACGGCGTGACCCTGTGCCAGATGCGGCACTCGTCACGCGCCTACTTGGCGGCACGCAGTTATCCGTGCAAGAATCGATTCCCGGCTGGGCCAAGTTGTCTCCCATGGGTGGGTGCGAAGCTTGGACGCCGGCCGCCAATCTGCGACTGCTTCGTATATTGCCATCCGATGAAGCCGGACGGCGTGCGCAGATAGCGGTGGACGCGTTGCGGTTCGTCGGTGTGCCATATCTGTGGGGCGGCTGCAGCGCCCTCGGCATCGACTGTTCGGGCTTCGTGCGCTTGCTCCACCAGCTCATTGGCCTGAGCCTACCGCGTGACGCCGACATGCAGTTCAACGCCGCCGCACCGGTGGCGTTTCCGTATCAACCCGGCGATCTACTTTTCTTTGGCGAGAACGGACGCTCCGCTTCTCCAAAGATCACTCATGTGGCACTGAGCCTGGGCGGATGGCGCGTCATCCATTCGTCGCGTTCTCGCAATGGTGTGTACGAGGATGACGTCCAGGCGGTGGCGCATTTGCACGAGAGTTTCGTGGCGACGAGGACCTTCATCGGTCGATAGCAGATGAAAACGAGTAGCACATGCAATACGAGGTAGAGAGTCCAGTCGGTGCGCGCGTGCGGATCAACGGACGATGGCGGGATTATTTTTCGGGGTGTAGCTATCTGGGGCTGCAGAGCCATCCAGGACTTCTGGGCGCTGCATCGGTGGCCTTGCAGCAGTACGGACTGGGCACCGCAACCTCGCGCGGCGGATATGGCGAGCACCCGCTTTATCGCTCGGTAGAGCGAGCGGCCGCGGCCTATTGGGGAGCCGAGCGCGCCATCTACTACGTCACGGCGTATCTGGGCAATTCTATCCTGCTCCAGGGCTTGCAGGGCGAGTACGAGCGCATCTTCATTGATGAGGCCAGCCACTACAGCGTGTGGGATGGCGCGCGCATCACGGGCGCACCGCTGCATCCCTTTCGGCATCGCGATCCGGGGGATTTGGCTAACCAACTGCGCGCACACACGGCCATCGGGGAGCGGCCCTTGGTCATCAGCGACGGCGTCTTTCCGATCTCCGGTGAGATCGCACCGGCTCCGGACTATCTGGCTGTGCTTGAAGAGTACGAGGGCGGCACGCTTTGCCTGGACGATGCGCATGCTACCGGGGTATTGGGCGAGCACGGGCGCGGTACGCTTGAGCATTGGGGGCTAGGTGGCCGGGACCGCTGTTATGCGGCGCACACCTTGAGCAAAGCACTGGGCAGCCACGGCGGCGTGATCGCCGGTGACGCCGCCGTGCTCGAACGGTTGGGGCGTAGGGCCAAGGCGCTCGTCGCGACCAGCCCGTCGCCTTTGCCGGCTGCCGCAGCTTCGGCCTGGGCGCTCGACTTCATGCGGAACGACGCTGCCTCCCGTGCCCGGCTGCGCGCGAATGTCGCGCGTGCTCGGGCCGGTCTCGGTGCGTTAGGCTGGGAGCTCCCCGACTCGCCCGTGCCGATCATTTGCCTGCGCGCTCGATCCGGCGTCGATCTGGCACAGCTCCAGGCTGGGTTGTTCGATAACGATCTCTGCGTGGCGCACGTGACGAGCTACAGCAGCACGCCGGAGGGCGGCGCGCTGCGGATCGCGATTTTCGCGACGCACGAGATCGAGCAGATCGATAGGCTAGTCGAGGTGTTAGGCCGCATGTTGTAGCAGCGCCGATCGTGCTCTTTGACAGCTTCGGCGTTTTTGGGTAGAATAATACGGTTGACGACAGGTAAGTTCCGACTTCCGAAGTCTGTTGAAGGCTTCGGAAGTCTTCTTGATGATCTTGAGCACTGGTCGTGGAGGTTTCATGGCGAGCTACACAACTGAGCAACTACGGAATGTGGTCTTGATAGGGCATAGCAGCTCCGGCAAGACGACCCTGGCCGAGGCTTTACTCTTCGATACGGGCGCTTCGAGCCGACGCGGGCGTGTCGAAGATGGCAGCACGGTGTCGGACTGGGATGACGAGGCGATCCGCCGCAGGATATCGGTGGGGACTTCAGTCGTGCCGTGTGAGTGGCAAGGCAACAAGATCAATATTCTGGACACCCCGGGCTTCATCGATTTTGTCGGCGAGGCCAAGGGCGCCGTTGCCGTGGCTGATGCGGCGCTGGTATTGGTCGATTCCGTTGCGGGCGTCGAGGTCGGCACGGAGCTTGGCTGGGGCTACGTGGATGAGCGAAGTTTGCCGCGTGCCATCTTCATCAACAAGATGGATCGCGACAATGCGCATTTCGCACAGGCGCTCACCAATGTGCGCAACGCTTTTGGCGGCACTATCGTGCCGGTGCAGGTGCCGATCGGCGCTGGGGGCGAGTTCCGCGGCGTAGTCGATCTGGTCGCCATGAGGGCCTATTTTGGGGAGGCGGCTACTGCCGGTGACATCCCGGCGGATCTGGTCGATGCGGTGGAAGAAGCACGCACGCAGCTCGTTGAGGCCGCGGCGGAAGGCGATGACACGCTGATCATGAAGTATCTGGACGGCGAGGAGCTTTCACCGGCGGAGATCATTGGTGG
>JALOOE010000296.1 GCA_025454565.1 Anaerolineae bacterium | reverse complement strand
CAGAAATCGAACCCCGCGGCCGTTGTTGTGGATACGGGGATGATTGCCAAAGCGCCCGTCCGCTTTCTCGTGGCTGGCATGGGAGACGCCCTGGCCACCTGGTTTGAGGCAAGGTCCTGCAGTAACACGCAGTCGGTAAACGAGTGCGGCGGCCTCAGCACGCTGACCGGACTTAACCTCGCCAGGCTCTGCTACGACACATTGCTCAGATATGGCGCGGCCGCCAGGATCGCCGCCGAGCAGCACATCATCACTCCGGCTTTTGAGCACATTGTGGAGGCGAACATTCTGCTGAGCGGGGTTGGCTTTGAAAGCGGCGGGTTAGCGAGCGCCCATGCCATTCAGAACGGTCTCACGGCGCTCGAGGAAACGCATGCGTACTACCACGGCGAAAAAGTGGCTTTTGGCCTCCTGGCCGGGCTTCAGTTGACCGATGCCCCGGCGGAAGAGTGGGCCGCCGTCTTCTCTTTCTGCGAAGAGATAGGCCTGCCCACCACCCTGGCCGATATCGGCCTTGGCGACGTCAACCGTGCCAGACTGATGCTCGTTGCGGAACGGGCCTGCGCCCCCGGCGCATCCATTCATCACGAAGCAGGTGACATCACACCGGAAAGAGTCCTTCATGCGATGTTGGCAGCCAATGCCATCGGGGAACATCGGAAAAGCAGCCGCACTCGTAGCCTGGCTTTCCCCGGTTAGGCTGGATCGCCTGACCCCAAATAGATCCATATTCCGGAGTTCATCGGCAGGATCGCCTTATCATGTCCAGGTGCGTCACAGATGAGCGTTGTGCCGCTCGGCGCTTCCGGCTCGAAAGCATATCGCCGGGCGGCGACACCCCACCGGGCATGCCAGAAACAAATCATCGTCAAGCAAGCATAGACCACACTATCTTGCAGACAGAGCAAGCCAACTACATACGTGAGTGGTTGTGTCCCGGTGGGCGCCTCCTCTTCAAAACCGATGGTGGGTGCGACAAGCGGCCACGGTGGGTTCGACTCCCATTTACTCCCGCCTGATAGTAGGGGCGAAGCATTCCTACATAGACCTATCGTTAACCACAATCTTTCATCGGATGCGCCATCTGTTGCTGCGAGAAGCGCGCCTGGGAATGCTTCGCCCCTACGCCGTTAACCACAAGGTTGAACCTATTGACAGAGTAATACAGTGTGTGGCGCCGGGGAATGCTTCGCCCCTACGCCGTTAACCACGCCCCCGCATCTGATGCGCCATGTGCCATGGCGCTGAACGCGTGCCTGAGGACGTTTGGCCGCCACCCTGACGCGAAAAGGCGACGGTCGCTGTGACCGTCGCCTTTCTGATGCCGAAGGCAATTTCGCGCAGGATCAAGCAGGCGGCGGCGCCGGCTCGATGCAACCGAGCGCGCTCACGATGCACTGCGCCGCGCGCTCAGGGTCCCACTTGCTCGCGTTGATCACGACATGGTACAACGCCGGATCAGACCAATTCACGCCGTAGAAACGCTGGAGGTACTCGGCGGAGGCTTTGTCCCGCTCCGTGACATACTGCTGCGCCTCCTTCAGGCCGAGGTGTTGGTGCTCCGAGACCCACTTGACACGCGCCTCCAGCGGGGCCTCGATGCGCACATGGAACACGCCGGGTTTGTCGCGCAGGATCGCCTGGCCGCCGCGCCCCACGATCACCACATTGCCCTGTTGACAGACGCTTTCGACGGCGGAACGCACCAGCCACACGGCCATGTGCTCATCCAGGACTGCCGAGGAGGTTTGCTTCATGGCGTCGGGATTCTTGTCCCAGAAACCGACATCGGCGATGCTTTTCGGCCTGCGATACCCCAGCAGGCGATCCACGAACCCGCGCAACCGGTACTCATCCTCGCGGTAGTCAACGATTGTCTCGTCGGTGAAGCCTTCCTGGGCCATCGCCTCCGCCATCATCCGTTTGTCGAAATAGCGATAGCCGAGAAGGTCCGCCACCCGGGCTGCGATCTCCGAGCCCCCACTGCCCTGCTGCCTGGAAATAGTGATGACTCCCATAGCCACCTCCCGTCGGAACGCAGGTCAATTGTAAAGGCCGCTTGGGGCAATAGCCCTGGGGCAATCGCCCCAATCACAGCGCCATTATACCACGAATCCGCGCGCGTGCGCGCATCGATTTCAGTTTTCTTTGTGCCCTTCGTGTCCTGGAGTCTTCGTGGTGGAAGCGCGCGCCCGGTTACTGCGGTTCCGTCCGGCACCGATTCGTCAGCGCGCCGATCCCCTCGACCTCCACCGTCACCACATCGCCGTCCTTCAGGAAGACGGGCGGGTTGCGATAGGCGCCGACGCCGGGCGGCGTGCCGGTCAGGATGATGTCGCCGGGCAGCAGCGTGAACGCGCGCGTGATGAACTCGATCAACGCCGGGATGCGGAAGATGAGTTGATCCGTGCGGGAATTCTGCATCTGCGCGCCGTTGACGCTCGTCCGCAGCGCGAGATTGTGCGGCTCCGGGATCTCATCCTTGCTGACGATCCACGGGCCGAGCGGGCAGAAGGTGTCCAGCGACTTGCCGCGCACCCATTGGCCGTCGCCCCGCTGGAGGTCGCGCGCGGTCACGTCGTTCGCCACCGTGTAGCCGAAGACATAGTCATAGGCATCGTCGGCAGCCACGCGCCGCGCCGGCCGGCCCATCACGACCGCCAGCTCCACTTCCCAGTCGATCTGCTCCGACAACGCCGGCTCCCAGCAGATGGTGTCGCCGGGCCCGATGATGGTGGTCGGAAATTTGGTGAAGATGATGGGGCGTTCGGGCATGGCCGCGTTCTGCTCAGCCACATGATCGAAGTAGTTCTGGCCGATGGCGACGATCTTGGACGGCCGCACCGGCGCATCGAGCTTGAGTCCGGCCAATGGCCGCGCAAAGGGCGCCCAGTCTTTCGCGGTCAGATCGCTCGCCAGCCGCGACCAGGCATCCGGCCCCGCCTCGAGCAACGCCCGCATATCTCCGAACAACGCGGCGCCGGGCCGTCGCCCAGCCTGCGCCGCCGTGAGATCGACCACCTGCCCGCCCAGCAGCGCGCCCAGCCGGCGCTCGCCGTTGTCAATGAAAGTTAAGAACCGCATCCATCCTCCTTGCCAACCTGCTATCTGCTATTTGCCATCCGCCAGCACCAGTTCAAGCCGCACCACGCGCCGCAACGCCGTCTCATAGCCAAGCTCGGCCAGCAGTTCGTCGGGCCGGCCGGTGGCTCCCGGCTCGGCGCGCATCTCGGCGCCGAACGACTGGCCCAACGCACACGGCCCGCTATAGGTCAGCGACTGCACCAGCGGGCGCAGATCGTAACGGGCCACCTCTTTGCCGCGCCGGCGCTCGCGCCACGCCTCGGGCTGCGCCATGAAGGCGGCGAGCCGGCCGGCGAACGCTTCATCCGACTCCGCCGTCTCCAACTCGACCCGGTAGCGCGCGGCGCTGATGGCAGCCTGAAGCGACGGCAATTCGCGCATCACTGCTGCGGCGCTCGTCAGCCGGATGCCCGCGGGCAGCGCCGGGGTCAACCGCGCCAGGAACTCGGTGGGCGCCACCTCGGCATCCAGGAACACGTCGATCAGCTCGGCCTGCCCGGTGAAACCGACGGGCAGCGCCGCGGCGAAGTGCATGCGCGCCTGCGGATTGAAGCCCTGGCTGTAGGCCAACGGCAGGCGTGCGCGCCGGATCGCCCGCTCCCAGGCGCGCGCCATGTCGAGGTGGCCGACGTACTTCACGGTGTCGTCGGTCGCGAAGGTCACGCGCATGCGTTGGACGTAGGTCTCAGACATGGGAGCTCGAATGGCGAATGGGCGAATGGGCGAATCAGCGAATCAGCGAATCAGCGAATCAGCGAGTGGCAGATTGTTTTCTCGCCGCATTTGACACCGATCAGCCGCGGAATGCTCTCTACGATCTATGTGACGCTGCCGGAAGGGGTCAGAGAGACCGATGTGCGGGGGGCTTATGAGGCGAAATATGCCGCCGAGCCGTTCGTCTATCTGCTCAAGCCGGGGCAGGTCGCCACGATGGGGCACACGACCAACACCAACTTCTGCGCCATCGGCCTGACCTTCGTGCCCGGCACGCGCACTTTGATCGTCACGTCCAGCATCGACAACCTGGGCAAGGGTGCATCCGGCGCGGCGGTGCAGAACATGAATGTGATGTTCGGGTTCGCGGAGACGACGGGGTTGATGTGAAACGTGATACGTGACGAGTGATTCGTGAATGCAGCGAGTGATTCATAATCCTCACGCATCACGTTTCACGCATCACGCCTCCCATCCAGGGGATCATAGATGCACACAATGAACAAATCCATCCTTGTCCTCAAAATCGGTGGCAACCAAGTCGAAGACGCGGTGTTCCTCGCCGGGTTCGTGAGCGCCGTCAAGGGCCTGTTGGATGAACACGCGGTCGTCATCGTGCACGGCGGCGGTAAGGAGATCACCGACCTGCACAGCCAACTCGGCGTGGGCTTCGAGACGGTCGAGGGGCTGCGCGCCACCAGTCCGGAAAGCATGCGACTG
>JALOOE010000295.1 GCA_025454565.1 Anaerolineae bacterium | reverse complement strand
TTGGTGATGTCCACGACGTTGTTGATCGGCCGCATGCCGGCGCGCGCCAGCCGCTGCTGCATCCACAGCGGCGACGGCGCGACCTGCACGCGCTCGATCAGCGCGGCGGAGTAGCGCAGGCACAGGTCGGGGGCCTGGATCACGATGCCCGTGAAATCGGCGTCGGGCACGATAGCGACCGGCTGACGATCCAAGCTCGTGAACACGTCGCGGCGCATCTGCTGCCCCGTCAGCGCGGCGGTCTCGCGGGCGATACCGACGAGGCATTGCAGATGGCCGAACGCGCCCTTGATGCCGAACTCCACGACGGCATCGCCCATGTAGTCGACCAGGGGCATCCCCACCGGCGCGTCGTCGGGCAGGATCAGGATCCCCTCGTGCTCGTCGCTCAGGTCAAGCTCCTTCTCGGAGCAGACCATCCCCTGCGAGACGATGCCGCGAATCTTGCCCGCCTTCAGCGTAGCGATCTTGCGCTCGGCGCTGTGGCCGTCGATCAACCGCGCGCCGACCACGGCGAAGGCCACCTTTGGCCCGCGTCCGCCCAGGTCTTGCCCGGCGTAGGGGTAGAGATTCGGCGCGCCCGTGACCACGGTCAGCGGCTCGGCTGCGCCGTACGCCACCCGCGCCAGCACCAGCCGATCGGCATCGGGATGCTGTGTCACCGCCAGGATCTGCCCGACGAACAGTTTGTCGCGCTCCCACATCTCGCCGATGCGCGTGATCGATTCGACTTCCAACCCCGCCAACGTGAGGCGTTCGGCCAACCTGTCAACGGGCAGGGTGATATCAACGTAATCTTTGAGCCAACTGAGGGGTACTTTCATTGCATATGCTCCTCGGCGCGGTATCAGGTTGAAGGGTGAAAGTTTGGGGTTCAAGGTTCAAGGTTCAAGGTTCAAAGTTCAAGGTTCAAGGTAGACGTTCGACAACTTTCAACTTTCAACCTGCAACTTTCAACCTGTAACTTTCAACCTGCAACTTTCAACCTGCAACTTTCAACCTGCAACTTTCAACCTGTAACTTTCAACCTGTAACTTTCAACCTGTAACTTTCAACCTGTAACCTGCAACCTGTAACCTGCAACCTGTAACCTGCAACCTGTAACCTGCAACCTCATCCGAACTGCCCCAAGAACCGCAGGTCGTTGCCGTAGTAATATCGGATATCATGGATGCTATACTTAAGCATCGACGGCCGTTCGACGCCGAAACCGAACGCAAAGCCGGAGTAAACGTCGGGATCGTAGCCGCCGTTGCGCAAGACAACTGGATGCACCATCCCCGCGCCGGCGACTTCGAGCCAGCCGGTGTATTTGCACACGGCGCAGCCCTTCCCGCGGCACAGCACACACTCGACGTCGGCCTCGATGCTAGGCTCGGTGAAGGGGAAGTAGCTCCCACGCACGCGCAGCTTGCCGGTGCCGCCGTAGAGCTTGTGCGCGAACTCGTGCAGCGTGCCGATCAGGTCGGTCAGGCGGATGTTTTTGCCCACGGCCAGCCCTTCCATCTGGTAGAACTGGTGCTCGGAGCGGACACTGATCTGCTCGTAGCGATAGCATTTGCCGGGCAGCACGACGCGGATCGGCTCCGGGCAGCGTTCGCGCATGACGCGAATCTGCCCAGGGCTGGTGTGCGTGCGCAGCAGCAGCGCTCGCTGACCTGGATCCGGAGTGGCATCCTGGCTGACCCAGAAGGTGTCCCACATATCACGCGCCGGATGGTAGGGCGGGATGTTGAGCAGCCCGAAGTTATAGTCATCGGTCTCCACATCGGGCGCGTCGTAGACCTGGAAGCCCATCTCGGCGAAGATCGCGTAGAGTTGGCGCAGCGCTTGCGTGGTGATGTGCAGATGGCCCAACGAGGGCGCGCGGCCCGGCAGCGTCACATCGATGGCGCTGCCGGTCAGCTCGGCCTCCAGCGCGGCTGCTCTCAACGCCTCCTGCCGCGCTGCGAAAGCCGCCTCAACCACCGCTTTCACCTCGTTGGCCGCCTGCCCGTAGGCCGGACGTTCTTCGCGCGGCAGGGTGCTCAGCGTCTTCACCGCCTCGCCCAACGCACCGCCCTTGCGGCTGAGGTATCTGACGCGCCAAGCCTCCAGCGCCTCCGCATCGGCGACGGCCGTGAGCTCCGCCAGGGCATCGGTTTGCAGCTTGATCAGATTTTCGTACATGCTCCCTCCGAGATCGTTTGCACGTTGGAACGTTAGGGCGTATCAAGAAACAGGTTCCGTTCTGGCTCGGTCGGAGACCGGCCAGAGCAGGAAGTTATACTTTGACAAGCCCTTAGCACGTTGAAACGTTCCAACGTGCTAACGTGTAGACGTTAAAACTAAACGCGCACTCCGTCGCAGGGACGAAGTGCGCGTACGCAGGCTCCGCGATACCACCCTGGTTCCTCCGCGCAAGCGGAGACTCCTCAACCCGGCGGCCCGACTTCACGGGCTTACCAGTCACCCTGGTAACGGCGGGTATCCGGGACGAACTACTTTTCCGAAGGCAGAAGTCGGAATGCAGCGTGCAGAATGCAGCTATGTTTTGGTGAAGCCTTCTGCGTTCTGCCTTTTACTTTCTGCGTTCGGTTTTCACTCGTCCAGCTCGGGAGGGAACTTCGGCGAGGTTCATGCCGGCCAGGCTTACAGCTCCGTCTTCACAGTCGGCGCCCGGCCTCTCTGGGGTCATCCCCTCGTCTACTTTCCTCCGTCACAGCTTTTGCGGCGACGCTATACAATTGTGGAGGCGATTATGCAGCAAGACCAGCGGTTTGTCAAACGCTCAATGCCGGAAGTGCCGCTCGCCGGTGAACACCATCGCCATCCCCAGCCGATCCGCGGCGGCGATGGCTTCCTCATCGCGCAGTGAGCCGCCCGGCTGGATGACCGCGGTCACGCCAGCGGCGGCGGCGGCCTCGATGCTGTCCGGGAACGGGATGAACGCGTCGGATCCCAGCACCGCGCCCACAGCGCGATCGCCCGCCCGTCGCGCCGCCAGGTAGACCGAATCGACCCGGTTCATCTGCCCTGCGCCGACGCCCACGGTCGCCGTGCCCTGGATGAAGACGATGGCGTTGGACTTGACGTGTTTGGCCGCCAACCAGGCGAACGCCAGGCTCCGGCGTTCCGCCTCGGTGGGCTGGCGCTGTGTCACCACCTGCCAGGTGCTTTCATCCACGCCGCGCGCATCGGGTGTCTGCGCCAGCAGGCCGCCCGCCACGGAACGCAACACCAGTGTAGGGGCGATCCCTATGTGGTCGCCCCTACGCGCCAGCATCACACGGCAGTTCTTCTTGTGACTGGCAAGCCAGGCCAGGGCATCAGGGGTATAGCCCGGCGCCGCCAGCACCTCGACGAACAGGCTGCCGATCTCCTGGACGAGGGGCAGATCGACCTCGCGGTTCGCGGCGATGATCGAGCCATAGGCTGACACCGGATCGCACGCGAACGCCAGCCGATATGCCTCCAAGAGCGTCTCCGCCGAGGCCAGACCGCTGGGATTCGTGTGTTTGATGATCGCCACAGCCGGCTCGGCGAATTCCTGAGGCATGGCCCAGGCCGCCTCGAGATCGACGATGTTGTTGTAGCTGAGCTCTTTGCCCTGGAACTGCTCGAAGGCGGGCGCGGCGCCGGCCCAGCGGTAGAGCGCCGCCTGCTGATGTGGGTTTTCGCCGTAGCGCAACAGTTGCACGCGCTCGGCGGCCAAAGTGATCGTTTCAGGTAGGGGCACGCCTTGTGCCTGCCCCTGCGCCTGCCCGGTTTCGGTGGGCGCAAACGGGGTAGCAGACGGGGTAGGTACAAGACCTAGCCCTACGGTGTCCGTCAGCCATGCTGCGATGGCTGCGTCGTAGGCTGCGGTGTGGCGAAACGCCTTGAGCGCCAGCGCGCGCCTAAGGCTGAGGCTGAGGTTAAGGTTAAGCGGCTCGGCCTTAGCCTCAGCCTTAACCTTTGCCTCAACCTCAGCCTCGCGCAGCACGCCCAACACCATATCGTAGTCCGCTGGATCGCAGATGACTATGACCGACTCGAAGTTCTTCGCTGCCGCCCGCGTCAGTGCGACCCCGCCGATGTCGATCTCCTCGACCGCCTCCGCTTCGGTCACGCCGGGCCGGGCGATGGTCGCGGCGAACGGGTACAGGTTGCTGACTACCAGATCGACCGGCGCGATGTCGTGCGCCGCCAACTCGGCCAGATGCTCCGGTGTGCGGCGGGCCAGGATGCCGCCGTGGATCGCCGGGTGCAGCGTCTTGACCCGTCCGCCCAGGATCTCCGGGAAACCGGTGACCCGATCGACCTGCGTGACTGGCAGTCCGGCGGCGCTCAGCGCACGCGCCGTGCCGCCGGACGCGACCAGCTCGAAGCCCAATCCGGCCAGGCCCGCGGCAAATTCGACCAGGCCGGTTTTGTCATAGACGCTCAGGAGTGCGCGTCGGCTCATCTTCTCTCCTCCACCATTTGAATGCGCTTGTTGTCGTCCTGAAATACGAAAGTCAAATCGAGTCGCTGATCATGCGCTCGGCGCCGCCTGCGCC
>JALOOE010000294.1 GCA_025454565.1 Anaerolineae bacterium | reverse complement strand
GAAGGTGCGCGTGTTGGCGACCGGCATCGGCACGACGCACATCTCCCCCGGCTGGCTGCGGATCATCGATGCCGAAGGCGACCTGCGAGCGGCCCTCGACGGCTGGATAGCGGCATACCCGGAACACCCCTACGCGCTGGCCGGGCTGGAGGCGCTGGCAGGCGGCATCGCCGCTTTGCGCGAGGTGTGCGCCGAGGCCGGGATCAGCTATGCGGGCGATCTCTCCGGCAACTTTCGGCTGCCGACCGCGCTCGGCGCCGTGCTGCCGGCCGCGCTCGTCCCCGAAAGTTTCGCGGCCGGCGATGTGGCCGCGCCTGGGGCCATGCTGGTCGCCGGCCCGGCCGGTTGGCGTGATTTCTATCCAACCCTCTGCGCCGACAATCTGGCGCGCCAGGGCATACCAGCTCAGGGCGTGACCTTCGATTTGCCGCAGATGCGCGCCGCCAGTCAGTTCGACCTGACGCCGGTGGGGCTGGCGCGCTTGTTCGAGCAGTCCGACGCGCAGGCGGCCGTGGTCGCACAGCTCAAGCCCAGGCTGGATGGCGCGACGCGCGTCGGCTTCCCGGCCGTCCTCGGCCTCGAGCGGCACGCCGAAGCGTGGCGCCACCTGCAAGACCGCCTCGGCGTGCCCGTCTTCGAGATACCGACCCTGCCGCCCAGCGTGCCGGGCATCCGCCTCTACAATGCATTGAAAGCCGCGCTGATCCGGGTTGGCGTGCCGATCCTGCTCGATATGGCCGTGAACCGCGGGCTGATTGAGGGCACGCGCGCGACGGGCGTCGTCGTGCCGGGCGTCGTCCGTGAGATGACCTATCGCGCGGAAACGATCATCCTGGCAACGGGCGGGCTCTATGGCGGCGGTATCACCAGTGATCATCGCGGGCAGATGGCCGAGGTCGTGTTCGATCTGCCGCTGCGCGTCCCAGGTGGGTTGGGCGCCTGGTTCGATCCCACGTTTCTGCCGGCACGAGCCCACCCGGTTCACGAGGCGGGCGTGCGCGCCAACGCGCTGCTCCAGCCCATCGACGCAGAAAACCGCGTCGTGCTGGAGAACGTACGCGTTGCCGGGCGAGTGTTGGCCGGCGCCGGTCCGATGGCCGAGGGCTCGACCGAAGGGGTTTGGTTGGCGACCGCCTACCGCGCGGCTGCGGGTTGAGGCTATCGTGAATCGGATGAAGATTGGGACTGGATGCTCCGGAGTCGAGGCTTTAGCCGGTTGCTCTCGCTGACCACAAAAACCGGCTGAAGCCTCGACTCCAGAAGATGATCTGATCATCACAGGAAGGGTGCATGTCTCCTGATCCGTTATTGAGCGCCGATTGGTTCCCCGTCGCCAGTTCCGAGCAATTGGCCCACGACAAGCCGTTGGCCGCCCGGCTGCTCGGCGAAGACTTAGTGCTGTGGCGCAACGCTGGACGGGTTCTGGCCTGGCGGGATCTCTGCCTGCATCGCGGCGCGCGCCTCTCGATGGGACAGATCGATCCGGGCGAGGGCACGCTCGCGTGTCCCTATCACGGCTGGCGCTATGACGCCGGCGGTGCGTGCGTGCACATCCCCGCCCATCCCGAGCAGCAGCCACCGGCGCGCGCCGCGGCGAAAAGCTATCGGGCCAAGGAAGAACACGGCCTGATCTGGGTGTGCCTGGGCCAACCGGCGAGTGACATCCCGGCCTTCACCGAGTGGCGCGATGCCAGCTATCGGAAGATCCTGTGCGGCCCGTACAGCATGAATGCCGCGGGGCCGCGGTTGATTGAGAACTTCCTGGATGTGGCGCACTTTCCGTTCGTCCACGAGGCCTATCTCGGCGATCGTGCGCACGCGGCGCTGCCGGACTACGAAGCGGAGATCACCGCCGGCGGCGTCATCGCGCGCGATATCCGGGTCTGGCAGCCCGATCCCGACGGGACGGGGGTCGGATCGTTCGTGTCCTACACCTATCAGGCCCTGCGGCCACTCACGGCGCGCTTCACCAAGCACAATAGCGGGCACGAGTTCACCATCTTCTTGACCGTCACGCCGGTGGAGGCGACGCGCAGCCTGGCCTGGATGTGGGTCGCCATGAACTATGCGTTCGACGTGCCCGCGGCAGACATTCGGGCATTCCAGGACCAGATCGTCGCCCAGGACGTGCCGATCGTCGAATCGCAGCGTCCGGAGGCGCTGCCGCTGGACTTACAGGTGGAGCTGCATCTGCGCAGCGACCGCACAGCCATCGCCTATCGCCGATGGCTGGCGGAGTTGGGCTGGACCTTCGGCGTCGCCTGACATGCGACGCATCCTGGCGACCGTTCTCTACGCGCGCCTGCTGATCAACGCGCAGTTTCGCATCGTTTACCCGTTCCTCCCAGCTATCAGCCGGGGGCTGGGTCTGCCACTGGAGACGACCGCGCTGCTGGTGGGGGTCCGCTCGCTGGCCGGGATCACCAGCCCGCTCTACGGCTGGCTCGCCGACCGGGGCGATCGCCGCGTTGTGATGTTGGGCGGGCTGGCTCTCTTGGCCGCAGGCGCGGCGCTCGTCGCGGTCGCGCCCGGGTTCGGCGTCGCACTGATCGCATTCGTGCTGCTGGGGTTCAGCAAGGCAGCGTACGATCCGGCGGCGCAGGCCTACGTGAGCGATGCCGTGCCCTACGAGCGCCGCGGGCGGGCGCTGGGGATCACCGAGCTGTCGTGGGCCGGCTCGTGGCTGATCGGCGTGCCGCTGGCAGGGCTGCTGATCGCGCGGTTCGGCTGGCAATCGCCATTCGCCGTGATCGCCGGTCTGGCGGTGCTCGGCGTCTTCGCCACCCTGCGGCTGCGTCGATCCGCGCACGTCGAGGATCGCCCGGCGTCGGCGGACACGCCGGCAGCGGACGACCGGAAGGGCTCTCGACGCCGGCTGGCCTGGCTCGATTGGCCTACGGCCGCGATGCTGGCAGTCAGCGTCCTGGTCGTCACGGCGAATGAGAACCTGTTCATGGTGTACGGCGCGTGGTTCGAGAGCCGGTTCGGCCTGCCCGTGGCAACACTGGGGATGGTGTCCATCGTGATCAGCCTGGCAGAGCTGGCGGCGGCGGGCGCATCGGCCGGGATTGTGGATCGCGTGGGGAAGCATCGCGCCCTGCTCGCCGGGTTGATCCTGAACGCGCTCGCCTATCTGCTCTTGCCGCGTATTGCCGGCACGCTGGCCGTGACGATGACTGCGATGGCGGTCGTCGCCATGACTTCGGAATTCGCTATCGTATCAGCGCTGCCGCTGGTCTCGGAGCTGGCGCCGCAAGCCCGCGGCACAGTGATGGCGACGAATGCGGCGGTGATCTCCATCGGGGTCATGATCGTCTCGGTGCTCGCGCCCCGGCTGTGGAGCAGCGGCGGGCTGGCGCTGACCACCGCCCTGTCCGCGGCGATGGCCGCGCTCGCGGCGGTGCTGCTCTTCTCGATCTCGCCGCGCCGCCTGGGGGCTGCCCGCCGTACTGCCAGCAATGCATGAGCGGCCAGATGTCTTCGGTCATTTTCGGCGCGGATGAGAAGTGGTATAATCTGTGCAGCAATAGCTTATCCGCCGTTTGAGGCGCGACGAAAGGATCACGACCATGAATATTCGCCCGCTCCTGGGGCTGACGTTTGACGATGTATTGTTGGTGCCGAAGCGCTCGCCCGTGCGGTCGCGCGGGGATGTCAGCACGGCCACGCAGCTTTCGCGCCACATCACCATGGAAATTCCGATCGTCAGCGCCAACATGGACACGGTGACCGAGTGGAAGATGGCCGTGGCGATGGCGCGCGCCGGCGGCATCGGCATCATCCACCGCTTCATGACCGCCGAGCGGCAGGCCGAGGAGGTGCGCCGTGCCAAGCGCGCCGAGAGCCACATTGTCGAGTCGCCCATGACCGTGCCGTGCGGCGCGACCGTCAAGGAAGCACGGGATGTGCTTGTCCGGCACGGCATCGGCGGGCTGGTGGTGGTGGATGAACACCGGCGGCCCGCGGGCATCATCACCCATCGCGATATCCAGTTCGCAGACAATGGCGACGATGTCTGCAAACTGATGACTCCCGCAGGGCGCATGATCACGGCGCCGACCGGCACCGGCCTGGAGGAGGCGCGGCGTATCCTCCACGAGCACCGGCTGGAGAAGCTGCCGCTGATCGACGAGGATGGCCGACTGGCGGGCCTGATCACCACGAAGGACATCCTGCGTCTGCTGCAACATCCGACGGCGACGAAGGATCGCAAGGGCCGGCTGCGCATCGGCGCGGCGGTGGGGGTGACGGCCGGCTTCCTGGAGCGGGCGGAATTGCTGCTCAAGGCGGGCGCGGACGTACTCGTCGTCGACATCGCCCACGGCCACTCTGACAACGCGATCCAGGCAGTACGCGATTTGCGCCGGGCGTTCGGCGATGTGGAGATCATCGCCGGCAACGTGGCGACCGCCGACGGGACGCGCGATCTGATCGAGGCCGGCGCGGACGCCATCAAGGTGGGCGTGGGGCCGGGGTCGATTTGCATCACCCGCATCGTCACCGGGTTCGGCGTGCCGCAGCTCAC
>JALOOE010000293.1 GCA_025454565.1 Anaerolineae bacterium | reverse complement strand
GGAATACAGCGTGGAGGCGGAACCGACCGATCGGGTGCTCGATCTGCTGGTGCAGATCAAGGGCTACCAGGATGGCTCGCTGACGTTTCGCCGGTCGTGCGCGCACGGCGTCTGCGGCTCCGATGCGTTGGTCATTAACGGCCGCAACCGGCTGGCCTGCAAGGAGTTGGTTCAGGATGTGGGCAAGCACGTCACCGTCGAACCGTTGCGCGGCCTGCCGGTCATCAAAGATCTGGCGGTGGACATGGAGCCGTTTTTCCGCAAGTATCGCTCGATCCTGCCGTTCCTGATCAACGATGAGCCTGCGCCGTACACCGAGCGCCTGCAAAGCGCCGCGGCGCGGGCGCGCTTCGACGAAGGGACGAAGTGCATCCTGTGCGCGGCCTGCACCACTTCGTGCCCGAGCTTCTGGGCTAACGACAGCTATGTCGGACCGGCGGCCATCGTGCAGGCGCATCGCTTCATTTTCGATGATCGCGATCACGGCGCGCAGGCGCGGCTGGCAATCCTCGCCGAGGCCGATGGCGTCTGGCGCTGCCGAACGATCTATAACTGCGTGGAGGCCTGTCCCCGTGACATCGATGTGACGCGCGCCATCGGGGACGTCAAGAAGCTCATGCTGGTGGAGTGAGGATGGCCTGAAGGTATACACAACGCTCTGGCCGGTCTCCCGACCGAGCCGGAATCAGATGGCCTGAACGTATACACAACGCTCTGGCCGGTCTCCCGACCGAGCCAGAATCAGCGTCGCGCTGTCAGCCCTTCGATAGCGCGGCGCTCTTTTACCCCGTGTTATGTTTCGAGTTCCACGGCCAAAGCCACGGCCTCTCCGCCGCCGAGGCAGAGAGACGCGATCCCTCTCGCCAGCCCGCGCTCCCGCAGCGCGTGGATGAGCGTCACGAGCACGCGCGCGCCGCTCGCCCCGATGGGGTGACCCAGCGCGATCGCTCCGCCGTTGACATTGACCCTTGCCTCATCCAGTCCCAGCTCCCGGATGTTCGCCACGCACTGTGCGGCAAACGCCTCGTTGATCTCGACCAGATCGAAGTCGCTCGGCCTCATCTGCAGCCGGTCTGCCAGCTTGCGGACGGCGAAGATAGGCGCGGTGAAGAGCGCCAGCGGCTTGACTGCTGCCTGAGCGTAGCCCAATACCTTCGCCAGCGGCAGCCGACCGTGCGCTGCGGCCGCGCTCCGGCGCGCTACGATCAACGCCGCCGCGCCGTCGGTGATGCCTGGCGCGTTCCCCGCGGTGACGCTACCGCCCTCCTTAAATGCTGGCCTGAGCGCTGCGAGCGCTTCCTTGCTCGTGTCGCGGCGGGGGTTCTCATCCGTGTCAAACAAGATGGGTGGCCCCTTGCGCTGCGGAAGCGGCACGGGCGCGATCTCGGGCTTGAAGTGCCCGGCGTCGATGGCTGCCAGCGCCTTCTGATGGCTGGCACAGGCGAACTCGTCCTGCGCCTGCCGGCTGACGGCGTAGTGCTCGGCGATCCACTCGGCGGCGAGGCCCATGTGCTGATGCTCGAAGGGACACCAGAGCCCGTCGTGGACGATGGCATCCACCAGCTCGGCGTTGCCCAGCCGGTAGCCGAAGCGGGCTTTGGTGAGCAGGAAGGGCGCCAGATTCATACTCTCCATGCCGCCCGCGGCGTAGAAGTCGCCATCGTCAGCGCGGATGGCCGCCGCGGCGAGCATCACAGCCTTGAGGCCGGAGCCGCAGACCTTGTTGACCGTCAGCGCGCCCACCTCGACCGGCATGCCGGCTGCGAGCGCGGCCTGGCGCGCCGGCGCCTGCCCTGCTCCCGCCGCCACCACGTTGCCCATGATGACCTCGGACAGCAGCGCCGGGTCGATGCCCGCGCGCCCGATCGCCGCCTTGAGCGCGACCGCGCCCAACTGCGGCGCAGGAATGCCGCTCAGACTGCCCTGGAACTTGCCGATGGGCGTGCGCGCTGCGCTGAGGATGACGGCGTCGTTGGGATCGTGAGACATAGCAGTCACCTCGATTCAGCCCACGTGCCGCAGTGCAATTCCCCTTCCAGGAGCGTGTCGATCTCGCGTTGCGTCAGGAGCCTATCGGTCACGATGCTCCCCAGCCGCTCCAGAATGTCGCGCCCAGGATATACCAGCATGCGCAGGTCTGAGGCGTTGACCTGTGTGTGGCCGCTGAACTGGCGGAAGTAGATATCGACCAGGGTGGAGTTGAGATAAAGCGCCAAGCCGCGTGCCAGGTCAGGAGTCAGGCCCTGGTTGTCCTGATGATAATAGTTCAGGTGATTTTCGAATGCGATGAGATCAGAAGGCAATCGGCCTGGGTCGAAGACCGCGGCGACAACACGACGCGGCTCCTCCTTTGCAGAGAATCTCTTAACCAGGACGTAGTAGCCGGCAGGGACGAGCAGCGGGCGGGTGGCCGGCGATGCCACAATCGCCTCCGGTTTCCTGGCGGTGGGTGAAGGCCAACGGATCCTTCCGCGCTCGAAGTGCGCGGGATAGATCAGGGGGACGGTATCTGCCCCAGCTTCGGCCCGCAACGCGTCGGCGGCGCGGAAATCTACGACACGCCCCGTTGAAACAGTGATGCCGATCTCTTCCAGGCTGTGTCCCAGCACACGGAGGCGGTCTTTGACTTGAGAATCGGTCTCGTTCGCGGCAATGTGTATCACCAAATCGGCATCGTTTGGCTGGATCACCTGCTCGTATGGCACATCGCGTATGGAGAGCGTATCATCATCTGCGGCATGGGATTGCGATACCGCAACATGAGCACGCTCTTGCCCCTTTACGGCGTGGATGATAACGGTTTCTTGAAGCACATCGTCTTCGCCGAACGCCTTATCGCGGGTCTCGAAGACATGGAGGCGCTTGAGGGTCATATGCTCCAGGAACAGCTTGCGAAACGGCTTGAAATACGGCCCGTTGCAGAAGCTGCGCGGCGTGATCGCCACCAGCTCGCCGCCGGGCTCCAGGAGTCTGACCGCGATTGCCAGGAAGGCGGCGTAGAGGTTGCCGGTCTCAATACCGATCTCGCGCAGCAACAACCGGTACTGAGAGTCGCTATGAATCTTCCGATAGGGCGGGTTCAGGATCGCCCGGTTGTAGAGCCTGGGTGAAGATGAGAATAGATCGCCTCGCAGTTGTGACACCCCATCAGCGATGAAATCGATTGACCTTAGGTCGCTTGTGAACTCTATGCCGTGCTGGCGGCCCAATTCCTGGCACGCATTGCGGGCGATCCCCAGGTATTCCCCGAACAATGGCTCTATTTCGTAGAGGGTGGCTTCTACGTGCTGCGGCCTGGTCGTCCGGCGGCACATCTCTTCGACAAACGCCGCCGTCAGCGTGCCGACGCCGGCGCCGGCATCGAGCAGACGCACGGGAGTCTGAGACTCGGAGAACAGCGAGGCCATGAAACGCGCTACCGCCGGGGGCGTAAGAAACTGCCCCATTTGGCCGCGCTGTTTTGGGTCGAGCCCCTTGATTGCTGAGACGCGCAGCAAATCCACCGTCTCGAGCAGTCCGGCGTGAACGCGTTCAGAATCGGCCGCGGTTGGCGGGGTTACCATCTCGATACACCGCGCTTGGGATTCATTGACTACTTCAGCCCAAACCCCTGCCGCTCCAGCACCTCACGCAACTCCGTCCGTAACGCCTGCGCCACGCGCCGCGCCGAGTGCTCCGTCCAGCCATAGTTTTCCATCTGTTCCGGCTTGCCGGGCACAGCCACCTGGCGGCCTTCGTAGATGCCGGTGTCGATCATCATTCGGTCGTACTCGCGCAGTTCCTCGTCTTTGGGCTGCGGATCATATTTTTCCCAGTGCAGCACGGCCGAGACGGGCAAACGCGGGCGGATCAGCGGTTGGGCGGCCGGCCAGCCGAGCGTCATGCCGACGACCGGGAAGACCAGGCGCGGCAGTTCCAGCAGCTCGATCACGCGCGCCGTGTTGTTGCGGATGCTGCCGATGTAGCAGATGCCCAGGCCCAGCGATTCGGCGGCCAGCGCGGCGTTCTGCGCGGCGATGGCGACATCCACGGCTGCGACAAGGAAGTTTTCGACATAATCGGTGACCTGATCGACGCCGCGCTGCTCGCAGGCGCGGTCGAGCCGCTGGAGATCGGCGCACCACGCCAGGAAGACCGGCGCCTGCGCGATGTGCGCCTGGCCGCCGCACAACTCGGCGAGGCGGGCGCGCGTGGCCGCGTCGGTCACGGCGACCACACTGGTCATTTGCAGGTTGGACGAGGTCGAGGCCCGCTGCCCCGCGACCACCAGCGTCTCGATTGTCTCGGCAGGCACAGAATCAGGTTTGTATCGACGGACGGATCCGTGGCAGTTGATGAGATCGATGACATGAGTGGGCATTATGATTTGAATTCCTCCAAAAAGCGAACCGAGTTCATCATCTCCTCGGCACTGACGGCGTTGAGCAGATTGAGCACCCGGCGAAGCAACTCGCCGCGCGACAGTTGGGCAGAGATAATCAAGCCGGAGTGCGGCCGGCCTGCGTAGAACCATTCGGCGACCAGGT
>JALOOE010000292.1 GCA_025454565.1 Anaerolineae bacterium | reverse complement strand
GCACTCAATAACCTGATCGTCGGCCTGCTCACCAGACCGCACCAGTCGCCATCCTTACCCGAGATGCGACGTTACTATGCCAGTAACCTGCCCGCCGCACTACGGTTGGTATTCAGAAAGCCAATCTGACTTTGTAAAGGCCCTGGTCTTTCAGCGCGGCGCGCTAGCATGCGCGACATCTCTAGTGTATCCTACACTTCGCGCCGCAGTCTCGCTCGATCTGGTGGCTGCGTTGTCGGCATGCTCACGGACGAATTGTCTCGGGCGAGGAAAACTCTAAGGCGGCCGCCGGACTCAACCGAGCGACTCGAAGGCGAGGCGTTCAAACATCTGAGGAGAACTATCCGTGACGCAAGTCATTTACCTGGACTACAACGCGACGACCCCTGTCAATCCGCAGGCGCTTGACGCTATGTTGCCATACATGCGCGACCGGTTCGGCAATCCTTCCAGCTCCCACGCCTACGGACATGCTGCCCATGAGGCGGTCGAGCGGGCGCGGGAGCAGGTAGCAGTGCTGCTGGGCGCGCGGCCGGATGAGATCGTCTTCACGAGCGGGGGCAGCGAAGCGGACAATCTGGCGATCAAAGGCATTGCGGAAGCGCATCAGGAGCGCGGCAACCACATCATCACCGCCCGGACCGAGCATCCGGCGGTGCTCGTCACATGCCCGCTACCTGGAACGGCGCGGCTTCAGCGTCACTTATCTACCGGTCGATGCGCAGGGTGTCGTGGACCCCAGCGATGTCGAGAAGGCCATCACGTCGCGGACAATTCTGGTCACGATCATGCACGCGAACAACGAAACCGGCTCTATCCAACCCATCGCGGACATTAGCCACATTGCGCGGGAACACGGCGTGCTGATGCATACCGACGCAGCCCAGTCCGTCGGCAAAATCCCTATCGTGGTTGACGATTTGCAGGTCGATCTGCTGACGGTGGCCGGCCACAAACTGTATGCGCCCAAAGGGATCGGCGCGCTGTACGTCCGGCGGGGCGTCCAGCTCGAGCCACTCATCCACGGCGCGGGCCACGAAGGCGGGCGACGCGCCGGTACCGAGAACGTGCCGTACATGGTGGGACTGGGTGAAGCGTGCCGCCTTGCCGGGGAAACGCTGGCGGAAACGGCGCGACGACTGTCCGGGCTGCGCGACAGGTTATTTGAAGCCCTCCACGCGGGAGGCGCGCCGGTCCGGCTTAACGGCCACCCGACCGAACGCCTGCCAAACACCCTCAACGTCAGTTTCGAAGGTCACGACGGCAACGCGTTGCTTGCGCGTGTGCCAGAGATCGCCGCCTCCACCGGCTCGGCATGCCATTCCGGACGCACCGAACCGTCAGGAGTGCTTCTGGCGATGCGCCTGCAGCCCGACATTGCGCTGGGCGCGGTGCGCTTCAGCCTGGGACGGTGGACGACTGCGGATGAGATCGAGCGCGCAGCCACCCTCATCACGTCCAGGCTGCGCCCTGGGTAGTTGGGCTCAGGCGGGGTAACGCCGGCGCACGCCGGTCTCGGCTAGAGATCAGGGCCGGCAACCGCCCCCTGTCCTTTTACCAGCAGCGCCAGGAAAGCCAGCGTGGCGGCGGACGGCCGGGCATCTTTGCGCGAGAGCGCGAACAGCGTCCGCATGATGCGTAGCTCCGGAATCTCGGCCACCTGAAGCAGGCCCTGCGCGATCTCGAGGCTCACGGAGCGGCGCGAGGCGAAGCCGACGCCCAGGCCGGCGGCAACCGCTCGTCTCACTCCCTCACTCCCCGCGATTTCCAGCACCCGCCCCGGCGCTAACCCCAGTTGCGCCAGGCGTTCTTCAATCACCTGGCGCGTGCCCGATCCACTTTCGCGCAGGATCATCGTTTCACGGGCCAGCGAGTGCGGCGTAAACACCGCCTGCCGGACGAGACGATGCCCCGCCGGCGCGATCAGCACGAGCTCATCCTGTGCAAACGGCCTAACTTGCAGGCCTGGCGCCGCAAAGGCAACGCCCGCGAACCCGAGCTCCACCTCGCCTGCCAGCACCTGTTGCAGCGCGTCGCCGCTGTTGCTCAGGCGAAGGCTGAGTTGGATGGCAGGATAGCGCCGGGCGAATTGCGCCATGATGTCGGGCAGCCAATACAGGCCGGGTGCGCTGCTGGCGCTCAACCTCAACTCACCCCGCCGAAGCCCCTCCAACTCGCCGAGAACCCGGCGCACTTCCTCGGTCAACACACCCATCCGTTGCGCGTAATCGGCCAGGATGCGTCCGGCATCGGTCAGCTCGACCCGGTTGCCGACGCGGTGGAATAGAGTCACGCCCATTTCGAGTTCGAGCTGCCGGATGTGCTTGGAAACAGCCGGCTGGCTCAGATGCAGGTCGTCGGCCGCTTGTGAGAAACTCAGCCGCCGGGCAACGGTCTGAAAGACAGTGAGGCGGGGAAAGTCCATTGCTATAACTCAAAGTTATCGGTCTGATAGCGCATTGTCTATTGCATTATCGGCTTCCTGCGCTAGACTGTCAAAAGGAGCGAATATGGCAACCTACCCTGGCATCAAGCTGACCTCCCTTTCTCACGGCGCGGGCTGAGCCTGCAAGATCGGCCCCGCCGATCTGGCGCAGGTGCTGCGCCATCTTGCTCCGTCGAGCGACCCGAACTTGCTCACTGGCTTCGCGGGCAACAGCGATGCCGCGATTTACCGCCTGACAGACGACTTGGCCGTGGCGCACACGGTGGACTACATCACGCCCATCGTCGATGACCCTGAAACGTTCGGCGCGATCGCGGCCGCCAATGCCCTCTCCGACATCTACGCGATGGGTGCCCGGCCGGTGCTGGCGCTCAACCTGGTGGGTTTTCCAATCAAGACCTTGCCGGCCGGGGTGTTGGAAGACATCCTGCGGGGTGGGCAGTCCAAGCTGACGGAGGCCGGGGTCAGCCTGGGTGGCGGTCACTCTATCGAGGACCTGGAGCCCAAATACGGGCTGGCCGTGACCGGCGTGGTCCATCCCGACCGGATCGTGACAAACTGGGGCGCGCGCCCCGGAGACGCTTTGTTTCTCACCAAGCCAATCGGGACCGGCATCGTCACGACCGGCATCGATCGGGGACTGACGACCGGTGCGCTGACGCCGCGTGTCTGCGCATCCATGATGCAGCTCAACCGGGCCGCGGCTGAGGCCATGCTGGCCGTGGGCGTGAGCGCCTGCACCGATGTGACGGGCTTCGGGCTGCTGGGGCACCTGCACGAGATGGCGAAGGCGAGCGGCGTGGCGGCGGAAGTGGCGGCGGAAAATGTGCCCGTCTTCGACGAGATCTGGGACCTTATGGCGCAGGGCGCCGTGCCAGAGGGCACCCACAACAACCTGCGTTTCCTCGCGGATTGGGCCGACTGGAACGACGCGCCGCGCAACACTCAGATCGTGCTCGCCGACGCCCAGACGTCCGGAGGGCTGCTCATGGCAGTCGCACCGGAACGCGCCGCGGCGCTGCGGGAAGCCCTAGGGCGGGCCGATGTTCAGGCCGCAGAGATCGGACGCATCATCGCGGGCCCGGCCGGGCGCATCCGCGTCCACGCTGGCTGAAGCCTGGGCAGGCTCAGCCAGCCGGTGTTCATACCGACTGACAATTCTCGCGACAAATTGGAGGAAGAAGTGACTCAAGACGGCAAGAAGAACTACCTGTTCGTCATCAACGACGCACCGTGTGGCAACGAGCGCCCCTACAACGCGCTGCGGTTGGCGATGAACCTCGCCAAGGAGCCGGATGCGTGCGTGCAAGTGTTCCTGATGGGTGACGGCGTCAACTGCGCGGTTGCCGGGCAGAAGACGCCCAACGGCTACTACAACGTCGAACGTATGCTGCAATCTATCGCCCGTCAGGGCGATATCGCCACCTGAGGGACGTGCTTTGAGGCCCGCGGGCTCGGGCCGGAACGCTTAATCGAGGGTGCGCAGCAAGGCAGCATGAAGGTGCTGACGCAGTGGACGGTGGCGGCCAACAAGGTATTTGTATTCTGAGAGGTGATGCCGCTGCGCCAGCCGCGGCCGCGCAAGAGCGGATGAACCCTCGAGAGTGGACACACACGCAGGAAGCGAGGTGATCGGATGGCAGGCAAGACCGTGCTGGTGTTGGGTGGCGGCGTGGGCGGCATCGTGACCGCGAACTCGCTGCGCCGGCGGTTAGGGCCGGAACACCGTGTCGTGCTGGTGGACAGACGCGGCGAATATCTCTTCGCTCCATCCCTGCTGTGGGTGATGGTCGGCCAACGCCGGCCCGACCAGATCACGAAAGATCTGCGCCGGATGGTGGGTCCCGGCGTCGAAGTCTTGCAGGCGGAAGCGCAGGCGATAATGATAACAAATAAGACATACAAGATACAGACAGCACAAAACAAATCTGCAATTCAGATCTAATATTCTCTGCGCCGCCGCGGGGTGCGCGGTCGTTCCGAGGAGGAAGTCTACTCGCCGGAGGCGCAGCCGATGCCCGTCGCCGGCCCGGCTATGGGCGATGCGGTGACGCAGATGCTGGCGGCCAAAGATATCCTCTTCCACCCCGGGCGTCAGGTTCAGAGCATCGATGCCGCGAGGCGGGAACTCGTCTTCACAGACGGCAACCGGGAGCCGTTTGACTTCCTCGCCGCCGTGCCGCCGCATCGCGCGCCGGCTGTGCTGCGAAGCTCAGGGCTGACCAGTGAGGCCGGCTGGATCCTCGTCGACAAGCGCACACTCAAGACTCGTTACGAAAACGTTTATGCCATCGGCGACGCGACAACGATCATCTTGGCGAACGGCAAGCCGCTGCCCAAAGCCGGGACGTTTGCGCACGCCCAGGCTGAGGTGGTCGCGGGGCAAATCGCGGCTGCGGTCCGCGGTGAGTTGGTGGAAGCTGAATTTGACGGCGCGGGCTACTGCTGGCTCGAAGCCGGCGGCGGGGCGGCGGGCTTCACCAGCGGTCAGTTTTACGCCGAGCCCAACCCGATCGTGCCGCTGCCGCGCGCCGGTCGGCTGTGGCACCTGGGTAAAGTCATGTTCGAGCGTTACTGGCTGGGCGAAGGCGTGACGCGCCAGGCGATGCGTCTGGGAATGAACGCGGGAGCAAAAGCCTTCGGCATTTCGGCTCGGGTGTGACGCGAGGGCATCGCTTGCGGTTTGGGCTTGCGCTTAAGCCAAGCGCACGTCCTCGCGATGATCGACCATCAGACGAAGCGATGGCCGCACTCCCATGAGGTGCGGCCATCGCTCGTTAACGGTCCCGCCAGACTTGACTAATGCCCCGCGGCCTGCTAATATATGCCCATGCGCGCATATATTA
>JALOOE010000291.1 GCA_025454565.1 Anaerolineae bacterium | reverse complement strand
CAGCGTCGCCACGACGCGGCGTGCCAACGATCAGACGCAATGGCTGAACAGCGGCCGGGCGGTGCGCAGCGATGCGCTCTACCGGAGCCAGGATGGTGGCTCGACCTGGCAGCCGCTCACCAATGATCTGCCGCCGGCGCCGATCACCGCCCTCTATGCGGGGCCCAAAGTGCTGTACACCGCGCTGCAAGGCGGACTGTGGCAAAGCACCGATCGCGGCGCAACCTGGCGCCGCATCTCCCTGGGTCGTGACGATCTGGTCATCCAACCCATCGTCTCCAGTGCGGACGGCCGCGCCCTCTTTCTCGGCGCAACACCAACTGATCCGGCTTCTGCCAGCTATGTGTATCGGAGCAACGACGGCGGTCGCACTTGGGCTAACGTCGAAATACCGGGCAGCCCTCTCGCCGACCTGATTTCCCATCCCAAAGATGCTCGGCTGCTCTATCTGACGACCCAGAACGGCCAACTGCGGCGCAGCACCGACGCGGGAGAGACCTGGGCTGCGGTCAAGACTGCGCAGGAGGCGGTGGCCCAGCCGGCTGCGATGCCCGCCCATTTCGCCATCAGCCCCGATACGCCGGACACGCTGCTGCTCGCCCGTTCCTATGCCTCGGAAAGCGGCGATGGTCTGGCCATCGAGCGTTCGACCGATGGCGGAGCAAGCTGGCGCAAGCTCGCGGCGACCGGCCTACCGACGAAAGCAAAGGCGAGGTTGTTGACGGCATTGAAAGGCGGCGTGTGGCTGCTGAACAGCGATCAGGGCACATTCCGCAGCGCCGACAATGGATCGACGTGGCAAGCGCTCGAAGGCCCGTTGAGCAGCGGCGGGGTCGCCGATTTTCTGCCGTGGCCCGAGCCGGGCAAGTCATCGACTGCCGGCAACGGCGCCTCAGGGCAAACGGTGCTGGCCGCGACCGGCTATGGGCTCTTCATCAGCCGGGATGGGGGGGGCCTGTGGCAGGCGCATGGCAGCGGGCTGCCGGTCAACAGCGGCATCGCCGGTCTGCTGACCGACGCACGCCGCGCCGGGCAGATCTGGGCGATCACCGATAATCGGCCCATCGCTGGGACCGCCGTTCCGCCGCTCGTATTACGCAGCCTGGATGAAGGGCGTACATGGACGCCGGCGGCGCGCGGCCTGCCGGAGGCCGTTGCGATCGCCTGGGCGGTCGATCCCTCCGCGCCGGACGCTGTCGCGATCGTCACGTCGGAGAGTTTTTCTCGCACGAGCGACGGCGGTCTGACCTGGCAGACCACGCGCATCGAACCCGGCAACCATGCCGCGCTCGCCATCGCACCGTCGAATGGACGCGTCATCTACCTGGGTGGAAAGCCAGCTTGGCGCAGCACTGATCGCGGTCTGACGTGGCAATCGATGCCCGTGGTTCTTCCAGGCCAAGATACCCAGGCCGCCGATGTGACCGGTCTCGTCGTCGACCCGGCCAATCCGGAGCACCTGTGGGCCGGGTTTGATGGCGGTGTGGCCGAGAGCACTGACGGCGGTCGCACCTGGCGCAAGACCGGGTTGGAAGGGAAGAACGTACGCTGGCTGTGGGCAGATCCGCAGGCCGGCAATCAACTCTACGCCGGTGTGGTCGAAGATGGTATCTATCGCCTGGACGGAGCGACGGGCGCCTGGATCGCGGCATCCAAAGGGTTGCCCGCGCGCAGCACCGTGCTCGCCCTGACAGCCAATGGGCAGAAACCGGGCGTGCTGTGGGCGACGCGCGATGGCGGCGGCATCTATCGCAGCACCGATGGCGGCGCCAACTGGACGAACGCCGGCGCGGGTTTCGGCGACAACCTGGCGCAAGCGATCGCGCCGGACTTTTCGGCAACCAAAAAGGAAGGCAAGAGCGCAGACAGCGGTCTGCTGATCGGCACGCCGAACGCCGGCATATGGGCGCCGCGCGCCGACAACGGGGCGTCGCCATCAGCGCCGCTGGCAGCGGTCGACGCCCGCATCGAGATGGTTTGGCCGCACGATAACGCACCGGTCGCCGAGGCCAAAGCGGCCAACATCGGCCTCAGGCTCTTCGCGCCTGCAAGTCTCCAGCAGCCGGCGTGCAACTGGACGCCGCGGGTCACTGTCTGGCAGGCGGTAGACACCGGCCCGGCCGAGCTGCTGGGCGAAGCCAGCCCGCGCACCGTGGACGGTAGACCATTCCCTTTCTGGGAACTGAACGACGTGGATGTGAGTAAGGCGCGCGAGGGCGATCATAAGCTCTACTTCATGACCCAGGTGGCGGGATCGCAAACGCGAACCAGCGTCTGGGCGCACGCGGCCGATGCGCGCACCTATTTCCCCCAGCAGGACGTGCCCAGCGGTCTCGCCAGCGGCCCGATCGACGCCGTCGATGCGCGCATCCAGATCGTGTGGCCGCACGATGCTGCCGGTACGGAGTTGCCGCCAGAGCAAGCGCCTCTGGCCAACGTAGCGGTCATGCTGTTCAAGCACGGCACGCGCCTTTCGGTGCCAGTCGGCTGGCAGCCGACTGGTCTGACCCTCTACGGCGCGTGGAACCACGAGGTTGGCAGGCCGCTCTCGAAGGAACCTGTGCCGCAGTTGCGCAAATCCGGCGCCATCACCTATCCCGTCTGGGAATTCACCAACATCCCGGTGGATCGGGCGACCGATCCAGCCAATCGACTGTATCTGTGGGTGCAGGCCGGCGGCATCGAGTCGCACCCGACGATTTGGGCGCACGGCACGGATGCGCGCACCTCTTTCCCCGTGCCCGACGAGCCGATCCAGGGATGCGCATCGTGATGCTATGTTCCAGCTAGTACCCTGGCAAGCCGCGTTACTGGGGATCGTCTTTGCGACCCTGGCGCTGCTGATGGTGATCTGGTGGCGCCAACAAAGCTTCCGCTGGATCATCGTGACGGTGATCTGTCTGATCCTGGCGCCGTTGATGAGTTGGTGGTCCGGCCAGGCGTTTCAGATCAACGACTATCGCGCGGGCTGCGACGGGCTGTGTCCCGGCGCGGGCGGCGCGCCGATACCGTTCTTGCGCGGCGAGGCCGCCGGCAATGAACTGCTGCCGGGGATGTTTCTGGTCAGCACGCTGGCTTATCTGGTCATTGTGTTGGGCTGGAGCATGTTGCTGCGCGTCGTGTTGCGCAGCATCCCGACGAATCGCCGGCGCCGCACGGCACGCCAGATGGTGGCAGCCGTGATACTCGTGGTCATTCCATTAGCGTTATCGCCGTTGGTCTTGCCGCCGCCGGAGGCCCACGTGCGCGGCGACACGCAGCGGGTGGCCATCAACGCGCAGCGCGAGGTGTTTGTCTACGACAGCCAGGCCGCATTGCCGGTGCTGCGGGTCGGCCTGGAAGATGTGCGGCCGCGTGGAGACGGCCAGCCGGGGATGCGTGTGTGCCTGCGCGCCTATACGTTCTTCTATCTGCCGATCGGTCATATGTACCTCGACATGACGCCGGAGGGCGTGCACAGCAATGCTGGCGGTGTCCTGCCGATGGAGATATCATGTTGGAGATGAGAATTAGCTTAAGCTTGTAACTCAGCACACCGTACACTTGATACAGATATGCTAGACTCGCGGGTAATGCTGCCAAAGCCTGGGGTCGTCCCAGCGCCGCGGCACTTTCGTTGAGGGAGAAGCTCGATGCAAACACAAAACCGGACTCTACTCATTATCCTGATTGTCGCCGCGTTGCTGCTCTGCTGCTGCTGCTTCGTCGTGCTCGGCACATTCTTCGGGATTGGCTTGTTCGCCCAAAGCGCGGCTGTCACCAATGGCGAATACATCGCCGAAGTCACGCGCGTGGTGACCGTTGTGCCCGAGTCGAACTCGCCCGTATGGACCGCCACACCGCGCAGCCAGGCGACACTCAAATCGCCGGTGGCAGAGGGCGGCTCGCCGACCAAACCGGCGGCGACGCCCCAGCCCGGCATCACGGCCCAACCGACGGCGTCTGGCAACACCGAGCGCCAGTTGGCTGAAGCCAAGATGCCCGAACGCGATCAGCGTGAGTTGGCCTTACGACTGAAGGGGCTGACCGAGATCCCCGTTGTGGTGAACGCCAAGCCGCCGACGCTCAAAGTTGGCGACAAACAGACGTTTTGGGTGTCGAACAGCGACACCGACGAACACAACCAGGTGACGGCGACGCTCAAATACCTCAACGATCACGTCTACATGTGGGTTGACGATACCGCCAAGCTTAACGACAGCGACCTGAAAAAGTCGGCGGATCGCTTCGCGAACGAGACCTACCCGACGAATCGGGAATTCTTTGGCAGCGAGCTGTCGCCGGGCGTCGATAACGACCCGCCTCCACCTTCTACGATGGCACGTTGGCCCATGAGTTCCAGCACATGATCCACTGGGCCAACGACCGCAACGAAGATTCGTGGGTCAACGAAGGCATGTCCGAGCTGGCGAGCTATCTCAATGGCTTCGATCCGGGCGGGGCTGACGCTGCCTACATGCAGAAGCCGGACACGCAACTGACGACCTGGAGCGATCCCAGCCTCGGCAACTCCGAGCATTACGGTGCGTCGTATCTGTTCATGCAGTACTTCCTCGATCGTTTCGGCGAGGATCTGACCAAGGCGGTCGTCGCCTCGCAAGCGAACAGCATCGACGGCTTCAACAGTGCGCTGACCAAGGCCGGCCGGCCGGAGCGCTTCGACGATATCTACGCCGATTGGGTGATTGCCAACTATCTCAACAAGCGCGATGCGGATGCGTCGGGCCGCTATGGTTACAAGGATATCGAGCCCGATAAGCCGAAGATCGAGGCGACACATCGCCGCTTCCCGGTGGCGGAGAAGGCCGACGTCAGCCAGTACGGCGCGGACTACATCCGGCTGCAGGGCACCGGCGACGTGAAGATCGACTTCACGGGCCAGAATGTCGTCGGGTTGGTCGATGCCAAACCGAACGGCACGTATGCCTGGTGGTCGAACCGCGGCGACGATAGCAATGCCACGCTGACGCGGGCCTTCGATCTTCGGAACGCCAAAGCGCCCACGCTCAACTTCTCGACCTGGTACGACCTCGAAGATGGTTGGGACTACGGTTACGTGACGGTCTCCACCGACGGCGGCAAGAAGTGGCAGGTGCTGAAGGGCCAAAATGCGACCGACAAGAATCCCGTGGGCAACGCGTTCGGCCCCGGCTACACCGGCATCAGCGGCGGCGGCAAGACGCCCAAGTGGGTGCAGGAGAAGGTAGACCTCTCGCCGTATGCCGGCAAGCAGATCCTGCTTCGCTTCGAGTACGTCACCGACGATGCCGTGAACGGCCCCGGTTTCATGGTGGATGACATCAACATCCCGGAGATCGGCTATTCCGACGGCGGCGAAAAGGGCAAAGAGGGCTGGGAAGCGGCCGGTTGGGTGCTGACCGATAACCAGTTGAACCAGCGCTGGTTGGTACAATTACTCGAGGTCGGCAAAGACGGTGCGGTGACGCTGCAGCGCGTGCCGGTCGACGCATCCGGTCGCGGCCAGATCAGTGTCACTGGGCTGGGCAATATACAAGATGCCATCCTCACCGTCAGCGCGCTCGCACCGGTGACCACGGAAAAGGCGTCGTACAGCTACTCGATCACGCCCAAATAGGTGGATGGAACGTGATGCGTGAAACGTGATATGAGCGAGATCACCTCGTTTTTCACGTTTCACGCATCACCTATCACGCCTGCCTCCGCCTCCTGCTGGAGACTCCGCTGTTGACGTCTACCCCCTGGCTCTTCGCCGCATGCGTCGGCCTGCTCATGGCCTTCGTCGCCTTCACCACTTACCGCTCGGGCCAACTGCTGCGCGATTGGATCCCGCCTGGGAACCTGCTGTTGAGCTGGCCCGATAACCTGATGCGGCTGGCGCTTGTGGGGCTATGCGTAGTGCTCGGCATCACGTTGGGGCCAGGCCCGATGGCGCTGGGCTGGAACACGGCCAATCTCGGGGCGGATCTGGCGTGGGGCGCGCTCGTTGGCGTGTTGATGACAGGTATCCTGACTGGGACCGGCTGGGTCATCGAGCGGCGGTGGGGCGCGGAGGTTGCGTCGACGCGGCTCATCCGCTGCATCCTGCCGATCAACCGGCAGGAATGGGCCGGGGTCATGTTGGCGCTCGTACCGGCCGCGGTGCTTGAGGAACTGCTGTTTCGCTCGCTGCCGCTGGGCGGATTGACCTGGCTCATGCCTCCATGGTGGCTGATGTGGCCGTTGGCGCTCTTTTTCGGCCTGCTTCATTGGCCGCAGGGCACTTGGGGTGTCGTCGGCACCACATTGGCGGCGATTATCCTATCGCTGCTTTTTCTGGCGACAGATAGCCTTTGGGCGGTGCTGGCCGCGCACTACGTTTTCAACGTGATGCAGGTCATCGCAGCGCGCTGGATGGGGTTGCAGCCGCTCCGAGCTGCGGCTCCGATCTCTGAAGGCTGACCGCGTTCACTCGCCGGACCGAAATACCAGTGGCAACCAGAGGCGCGGCGTCAACTCGAACAGGCTGGGGTTTTCGAGCCGGGCGATCTGACCGGCCGCGTGGAAGGCGACATACAGCTCCCCCGCATGATCGACGCCGAAGGTGACCGGCGTGCCTGGGTTGCCTTCGACACCCCAGGCAGTCTGCTTGAGCACGCTGCCCGGATCACGCAACGACCAGAATTCGCCGGTGCAGAAGTCCGCGAAAAAGTAATGGCCCTGGATCTGCGGCCATGCCGAACCGCGATAGACGCGGCCGCCGACGATGGAGCACCGCCCGTTCTGATGGCCATACTCGATCACCGGATCGACATAGGCCCCTTGCGAATCACAAAGCGACATATCATGCGAATGTTGGCCCTCACGACATCGCCACCCCCAATTGACGCCCTTGCTGTTCGCGGGGGGCCGCCAATCAACCTCCTCCCACTTGTTCCACCCCACATCGCCGATCCAAATATCCTGCGTCGCAGGATCGAAGCTGAAGCGCCAGGGGTTACGCAAGCCAAGCTGCCAGATCTCATCACAGCCGTCAGCGTCGACGTAGGGGTTGTCCGACGGGATGCGATAGTTCTGCTGTCCCGACATATCGCACTGCGGCATCGGCCCGGTTGTGTTGGTCACGTCGATGCGCAGCAGCTTGCCGCGCAGGCTGTTGCGATCCTGGGCGTAGTTGTCGGGATCGCCCTGCGGACCGCCATCGCCCACCGCGATGTAAAGCATGCCATCGGAACCGAACGCCAATTGGCCCCCGAGGTGGAAGCCGTTTGGCAACGGAACCTCGATGATGAACAGCTCGCTGTCCTGATCGGCTACGTTTGGATCGGCGGCGCTGGCGGTAAAGCGCGAGACGCGCGCACGCAATTCGCCCTGGCTTTGCACCGAGTAGTAGACGAAAAAGTGCTTACTCTGGGCATAGTCCGGAGTGAATGTCAGACCCAGCAGGCCGTTCTCGCCGTTACTGTCCGGCGGCTGAATCCGCCCGCTTAGGTCGAGGAATGGCGTGTCGCGCATGACGCCATCCGGCTGGACGATGCGGATCCGCCCGGTCTGTTCGGCCACAAAGAGGCGCGCATCACCGGCGTTCTGGATATCGATTGGGCGATCCAGGCCCGTGGCCACAGCGTGCCAGACCAGCTTCCCACCCATTGGCCTGGCAGGCGGCGTCGCAGTCGGGGCTGGCGTGCCGGAGCTGCCGGATACCGTAACATCGAAGACGGTTGCGGCCACCCCATCGCCGGTCAGCTCGCCGTTGCCATTCGTCGAGTTTCCCGTGCCGTAGAACGTCACTGTGTCGTTCGACGCAGGGGCCGTCCAGAAGAAATCGAAGCTCACGCTGCCTGCGCTGAACGGTTTTGGCGCGGTATGCGTCAACTCGCCCGTGATGAGTTGTGTGTCGCTGCCGCCGGGGCTGAGTGCTCCGATGCCGGCCTCGGTCGACACATTGAAACCGCCCACGACCGCTGGGCCGCCGGTGATGGTCAGGCGATAGGCATTGGTAGACCCGGCTGTGACTGCCGCCGGCCCCGCAATGGTCACGCTCGGCAAAGCCGCCCCCGAGGCATGGCACAGGGTACACGTCTGGCCCCCGGTCGTCGCGGGGTTGCCGGAGAAACCGACGCGCCCTGCGGGACTGGCCTGCACGCCGAGTTGTGCGATGACCGCCAGCAAACCGGCGACCGCAAGCGTCAGCAGACAAAGCGCTGCACCGTAGTTTGTTCGTTTTGTTTTCATTCGTCCAAGCAATCAATGACAATCTGGTCGAGTAGCTCCGCTGGTGTCCCGCTGGTCACGTGACCACTCCCTCCTGGCGACGCTTCTGCGTCGCCAGAGCTTCCCAACTGAGGAAATCCTGCTCGACTTCCCACCGATAGTCCTCTTCACGATCATCGGTTTCCCATTGCCGACGATATTCTTCGAAGGCCATGCCATACTTCTCTTGGGATCATCAGGACTGTCATCGCTTCGCTCCACGGCCCACACTTCTCTCTCAATACGTCGATTATAGCATATCAGGTCGTCATCAGCGCACCGTGTCTGAGCTG
>JALOOE010000290.1 GCA_025454565.1 Anaerolineae bacterium | reverse complement strand
GAACTCGCTACGGCCGCTGGCCGCTAACCAGGGCCGCAGGGCCAGGAAGAAGAGCGGCCCGTTTTCACCCGGCTTGCGGAACATCTCCAGCAGCGCGGGGAGGGCCTGGGTGGAGAAGCGGAGGGCGTCGACCTCGTCGCGCCACAAGCTTTGAGACAGGAGGTCGCCGATCAGGCGCGTTGGCGCTCAAGCACGCGTGCTGCGGCGCGCCAGCCATACGATCACCAGGGCCGCGACCGCCAACACGAGCACGCCGCAGCAGAGCCAAAGGTAACTCAAGGCGACGATGCCCTCATCGATCAACCGGGCCAACAACAGCGCATCGCTTGACGCCGCGTCCGGCGGACGCGGGGCCAGTGTCGGCGCCGGCGGGGCAACGAGCGGCTGTCCAGGGCCGGGCAAGAGGGGCTGGAGCTTGCCGGTGGGCGCGCTCAATGTGGGGGGCGGCAGGAATCCGGGCACACCAGGCGCGGCTGGCGCAACGGTCGCGGCACGTTGCTCCGGTGGTCTGATCGGCGCGACCGCGGGCGTGATGGGCCGGGTCGCCGTGATAGGCGGCGCTGCGCTCACGGTTGGCGTGACCGGTTGTGGGTTCGTGATTGGCGCCGTGCCGGTGACGGGGCGCGTGCTGGTGCTCGTGGCGGTTCGGGTGACGCTGGGCGTCAGCGGCGATTGAAAGACAGGGCGGGCCAAGACATCGCCGGGCATCATCCACGTTACGGTGACTGACAAGCTGACCAGGATGAGCACGGCGACTAGGAGACGCATCAAGACGGTAGGCCTGAACTGCAAGACGGGATCCTCTTGGGAACAGGATGCTCTTTTGTGCAAACCGATCGCCACCGGCGACGCGAACTTGTGACGCGATTATACATGAAGGCGGGGCGATCCCCAAGATGCGCGCCGTTGAGGCTGTGCCGCTAGCGCAGCCTGGTCACATCGCCAGCCCAGATCGTCTCGTCCGTGCCGTCGGGGCGGCGAACGATCAGCGCGCCCTCAGGTGTCACACCGACGGCGACGCCGGTAAGTGTTCCGGTCGGGAGCGCGACCACGACCTGCCGGCCCAACGTGTCGAGCCGGGCCGCCCACGCCTCATGTAGCGACTCGCCGGACAGCAGGCGCTCGTACCATGCCTCGCATCGCTCGAGCAGGGCGATCACCAGGGCCGCACGATCCACAGGCCGGCCAACGATCGTGCGCAGGCTGACGGCAGTGGCTGCGAGATCGCCGGCGGCCGGCTCGTCAAACGTCATATTGACGTTGATTCCCAGGCCGAGGACAGCGTAATCAAAGCGCTCGCCATCGGCGCGCAACTCACTCAACATGCCGCCGAGCTTGCGCCCTTCCCACACGATATCGTTCGGCCATTTGAGCGCGGGATGGAGCGCAGTCACAGCCTCGAGCTCCTCGACCGCCGCCAGCCCCAGACACATCGGCAGTTGCCCGGCGCGGTGGGTAGGTAGCGCCGGCCTCAGGAGCAGCGACATCAATACACTTGCGCCGGGCGGGGCCCACCAGGACCGATCCAGCCGGCCCCGGCCCGCCGTCTGCTCATCGGCAAGCACCAGCAGCCCCTCGGCGGCGCCTGCGGCGGCGAGCTCGTGGGCGACATCGTTCGTGGAGCCGATGCGCGGAAAGAAGCGCGTCGGCCGTCCCAAACGCCGCGTCGTCAGCGCGGCCATGATTGTTTCAGCGGAGAGATCGGACATCGTCGCGTCATTATAGCAGCCTGGTGCGGCAGAGCGTAAACCCGCGGGGGGTCGGCCCATGTGATCTGAGAGCAGGGAGCTTTGACAATCCGGCATCGCGGTGTTAACATCCGTTATGGTCGTTCGACAAAATTCGGTGCTCTGATATTATGCTTGCCTGGTACACGCTAAATACCAAACCTCAATCCGAAGCACGCGTTGCTCGTGTGCTCATCGAGCGCGGGTTTGATGTCTTTCTGCCGCTGTTGCCCACCAAACTCAGCGAGCGTCTCAAGCCGCTTTTCCCGTCGTACCTCTTCGTCAACTGCGATCTCGCCGAAGTGGACATCGCCAACCTGAAGTGGGTGCCGGGCTTGCGACAGATGGTCGCCTTCGCCGGCCGGCCGGCCATCGTGCCCGATGATGCCATCACGCTGTTGCGCGCTAACCTGCGGCAGATCGAGGAGCAAGGTGGGCTGCCCACGCACAGCTTCAAGCCCGGCGATGTAGTCGTCATTGACCAGGGGCCGCTGGCCGGACTGCGCGGGATTTTTCAGGGGCCGCTCGGCCCGGCCGAGCGCGTGCACATCCTGATGCATTTCCTGGGCGAGGTGAACCGGGCCGAGGTGCCCGCGACGTTCTTGCGTCGCGCGCCTGATGGGGCCGAGGAGCCACCGCGCCGCCGCGGCACGCGCGGACATGGACGCCGCATCCGTCACGCGGCGCCCCCGGACAGCGTACATGATCCCACCGCAGAGCCCGATTTATTATAGTGTACATTGGAATAATTCCGGCGTGAATTTGCGCCTTTACAAACTACCTGCTATAATCGCCCGCGCGTTCGGGAAGCACGTGGAGCGTCAGCCAGTGAAGAAACGCCTCGAGAAGAGCCCTTTCCTACAGCTCGTGGCGGTCGCATGCCTGGCTCTGCTGGCGCCTCTCGCGCTGGGGCTGACAATCGACGATCTGTTTGGCACGGCGCCGTGGGGTCTGCTCATCTGTGCGGCGATCGGCATTGTGGCGGCGACCATTTTCACCGTGCGCACCATGACCCGGCGGATGGCGGCACTGGCCCCGCCCTTACCATCGGCAGACAGCCCGGATGAGGGCTCACACGAGAAGGAGGATCGCGCGTAGTGAAAAAGAAGCTATTCAACGTCCGTACCCTGCTAATTCTCCTGGCGATCATCGCCCTCTTCGTCGTGTCGGGGATGTTGGGTCTCAAGGTTCCTGCGCCCGTCGTTTCGATCAAGGCCGAACCGCTTTTTCATATCGGCGACTTCACGATCACGAACTCCCTCTTCACGACATGGATCGTCATGATCCTGCTCATCGTGGTTTCCCTCTTCGCCACGCGCCGGATGCCGAAGGATGTGCAGTCGGCCTCGACCAATGATTTGCTGCCGAGCGGGCTGCAGAATCTTGTCGAGTTCGTCATCGAAGCGCTGCACGGGCTAACAAAAGGGATCGCCGGGCACTGGACACCGAAGTTCTTTCCCATCATCGCAACGATTTTCCTGCTTGTCATCACTGCGAACTGGATCGGGCTGCTCCCCGGCGTCGGCACCATCGGTTTCTTAGAGCATCCGCACGAGGTGCATGGCGAGGAAGCCAAGGGTGCTGTGGAGTTCACCGGATTCGTCGCGAATGGCGCCATCCTGACTGGTGAACCGGCTGAGCATGCAGATGAGGGCTACTTCGTGGTGCCCTTCTTCCGCTCCCCGTCCGCCGATCTGAACTTCACGCTGGCCCTGGCGCTGATCTCGGTGTTCATGGTGCAGTACTTCGGTGTCAAAGGGAATGGCGCCGCCTATTTCAGGAAGTTCTTCGATACCAGCGGCTTCAAGCGTGGGGCTTTTTGGGGGGCCATCGGCATTTTCGTCAGCATCTTGGAGTTGATCTCGGAAATCGCCAAGGTCATCTCTTTCTCCTTCCGTCTCTTCGGCAACGTCTTCGCCGGTGAAGTGCTCCTGCTGGTGATGGCCTTCCTGATCCCGTACATCATCTCGATTCCGTTCTACGGCTTGGAGTTGTTCGTCGGCTTCATCCAGGCGCTGGTATTCATGTTGTTGACGTTGGTCTTCTTCACGCTCGCCGCATCGAGTCATCATGGCGGCGAGGAACATCATTGAGCTATACGAGAGGAGTCAAACAAATGGAACTTGCAGCAATGAGGAACCTCGCCGCGGCGCTCGCGATCGGTTTGGGCGCGATCGGCCCCGGCATCGGCATTGGCATCCTGGGCAGCAAGGCGATGGAGGCCATCGGCCGCAACCCGGAAGCCACCGGCCAGATTCAAAGCAATATGATCCTGGGCATCGCCTTCACGGAAGCGATCGCGATCTACGCGTTGGTTATCGCGCTGATCGTCAAGTTCGTCTGACGATTGCGGATTGCGGATTGCGGATCACCGAAACCGCGTCTCTACTTGCAGTGTGTCAATCCGCAATCCAGAATCGACAATCCGCAATCTAAGGAGGGCTACTTGGAACAACTTGGCATCAATCTTGGGCTGCTTGCTTCGCAGCTCGTCAACTTCATCCTGCTTGCGGTGCTGCTCTACTTGGTGCTTTACAAGCCCGTTCTGCGCATGCTGAACGAGCGCAAGGAACGGATTGCGCGCAGCATGGCCGATGTGGATGCCGCACGCGACGCCGCCGCCAAAGCGCAACTGGAATATGACCGCAAGGTCGCCGAGGCCCAGCGCAAGGCGCAGGAGATCATCGCCGCGGCCGCGCAAACCGGCGAGAAGGCCAAGGCCGATATCGTGGCGGATGCGCATCGGGAAGCCGATAGGATCAAGCAAGACGCCATCGCCGACGCTGAGCAGCAAAAGGTGCGCGCGTTGGCGGATGTGCAGAGCCAGATCGCCGGTCTCTCTATGATGGCGACTGAACGCGTGTTGGGTCAGGCGATGGATGAGAAGACGCAACGCCAGTTGATCAGCAGCTTCCTGGCCGATTTGGGCAAAGCGCAACCATGAGCACGGAAGAGCGCGCCCGCAGCTACGCCGAGGCTTTCTATGAAGCCG
>JALOOE010000289.1 GCA_025454565.1 Anaerolineae bacterium | reverse complement strand
GCCTGCGGAAGGAGATCACCATCGGCTTCAGCCGTGCCGGCTGGCTCCCGTGATCGCCGCGACGCGCCCGAAAAACGCCTGTTTGCGCGCCGTGTTGATCGTCCAGTTGACCGGCGGGGTCTGGTAGCCAGTCAACGCCTCGATGTGATCCTCGCGCGGCGGATAGGGTGGCTCAACCCAGATATCGTGCACGCGCGGCTCGCCGTTGAAGCCCTGATCGTAGTAACCCCAGGAGACGTAGCGCCGCCATGACGCTTCCAGGTTCGGGATGCCGGTCGAGTCCTCGTTGATGAGGATCGGCTTAGGCGCAGCCAGGAATGCCGGATGGTTCTTGACGGCATCCAGCTCCGGGCCGAGTTGCTCCGGCCGCAGACCGTTGCCGTGCGGCATGATGAAGTCGCAGGCGCGGATGAAGTCGGCAGTCAGCTCCTTGCCGTGCTTCATCTGGTGGCCGACGACATAGCTGGTCGAGATCAGGAAGTCAGGATAGCGGTTCTTGAAGTGGTCGAGCATCCGGTGCGCGTTTTCGAGGGCGAAGATGTCCATGCCGAAATGTATGTCGCTCTCGTTAGCCAGCTCGATCATGACGTTCTTGCGGTCGACGCCCTTGAGAAAGCTCAGCGCGTTCTCCACCGCGCGCCAGATCGCCGGCTCGCCGTGCATCTTGAGAGTTTGCTTCCAATAGAACATCCCGACGATCACGACCATCCCCAACTCGTCGGCGCGGGCGATCACGCGGCTGATGCGATCGGCATAGGCCGGGACGATCTCGCCATCCGGCGTGAAACCGCTGTTGAGGTAGGTGTCATACACTTCGGGGATGTAGCGGCCGCCGCCGCCCTGGAAATTGATCGTGAAACCGAGGACGCCGTGGTCGCGCCACTGCGGCAGCGCGGCCATGAATTCCGTCACGTTGCGCTCCGGATCCCAGGCGCCGGTATCCGGATAGGCCCACAGGCGGCGCGTGTCCGGGTTGGCGTCGTCGAAGGTCGCCTGCACCGCGCGCACGTTGAAGAGTAGGCCTTCCACCGGTAGCTCTTCGCACGTGCGGCCGGGGTAGGTGGGCTGGCCGTTGATGGTGAACTTATCCCCGCTGATGTGGATTGTGGTCATATAGCACACTCGTTAATGGTTCGGTGAATGTCTCGCTCACGGATGACATGGATCAGGAAAGAGGGTGCTCCGTGTTCATCCGTGAGCCGCTCGGTTTGGGGCTACAACAGCGCCCGGAACAACTGGCTATACGCCCGGCCCGGATCGCCTTCCTGGATCATCGTTTCCAGGTTCGCCATGCCGATCTTGTCCACCAGTTGGTCGGCGATCTTGACCGCCTCGATGGAGGTCTGCATCCCCTCGGCTATGTCGCCGTCGCGCACGATCACGTCGTAGGAGAACCAGCCATCCCAGCGCAGCCGTCGCAGGTAGAACATCACCTCGATCAGATCCCAGAAGTTGACCGTGCCGGGCATCATGTCCCAGTCCCACTCGCGGGCGTTGTCGTTGAAGTGGACATAAAAGAGTTTGTTCGCCAGCGCGGCCAGGCTGAGCGCCTCGGCCGGCGTCTCCTTCACGACCAACGCATGCCCCACATCCATCGTCACACCGACGTTCGGCAGCCCGATCCGCTCGACCATGTAGAGCGACCGGCCCATGTCCGACAGGACGTTGGCGTTGCGCGATTCGTTCAGCTTGTATTCCAGGCTGAGGCGAATCTCAGGGCGGTGTTTCGCCCCATCCCGGATGCACTCCTCCATCCAGCCCCACTGCTTGAGGTAATCCACCTCGAACGAGTAGTTGTGACCGTCGATCAGCGGGCAGCAGGAGATCATGTCCGTGCCGAACTCCACCGCCAGATCCATCGCCACCCGCATCTCGTGCACGGCCTGCCGACGGATTTCGGGGTCCGGGTTGGTGAAGGAGCCGCGCTGCCAGCGCTTCTCCTGCTTGACGTTCAGGTTGACAGCCGAGACCGTCAGCCCACTCTCCTTGACGATGCGGATCGTCTCCGGCATGTTCTTGAACTCGGACGGGTAGACGATTTCGATCCCGTCGGCATTGGTCACTTTCCGGGCCAGCTCCAGCCGGCCGATCAGGTCGCGGGCGCTCTGGTACTCGTGGAAGCGGTCGGCGACGCGGCCCATCATGCCGACCATCAGTGCGTGTTTGATTGCCATGCCCTATTCCTCTCCTGTCATTTCCTTCAGAAGCCTGAAGAACCCCCGTTTGCGCTCCGAGCTCAACCCCCAATTCACCGGCACGCTCTGGTAGCCCTCGTTGAGGTCGCTCTCGCCCTTCATCCGGTAGTCGAAGAAGCCCCAGCCCGCGTATCCGCTGATCGCGGCCACCATGTTGTTCATCGGTTTGTCGAAGTGGAAGTGATCGTCTTCGTTGAAGAGGATCGGCATGGGCCGATAGCCCGCCACCTGGCGCGTCTGCTGCACCATTTCTACGATGCGGGCCGGCTCGTTGACGCCGTTGCCGTGGATCAGCAGGAAGTCGGCCGATCCGACCACGTTCGGCAGCGGAACGAAGTTGCCGCCGTAGCTCGTGCTGACCAATAGCCGCCGGCCATCGCGCGTCCGCGCCTTAACCCGATCGATCAGCTCGTGCACCCGGCCGGGTTTGAGGATCTCATGGGTGTAGTGGGCCACGTTGCACTCGTTATCCACCTCGATCACGACGTTGCGGTAGCCCTGGGCGAAGACCCAATCCACGGTGCTATCCACGGCCCGCACGATCGCACCTTCGTCCGCCAGCCGGTGGTCCTGGCCGAAGTAGAAGATGCCGAGGATGACGACCATCCCCAACTCGTCGGCGCGGTCGAGGATGCGTGCGAGGCGGGCCATATAAGCGGGCCGCAGATCGCCTTCCGGTCCGATGGCCGAGTTGTGCCACGGCTGCTCCTTCGAGTAGCCTTGTGGACTGCCGCCTTGCAGGTTGATCGTGAACGCGAGCAGCCCGTGCGCTCGCCAGTCGGGCATCGCCGCGATGAACTCGGCCGTGTTGCGGTCGGGATCCCAGACACCCGTATCGGGGTATGCCCACATGTCGCGCGTTTCGGGATTCAGGTCGTCGTAGATCCCCTGCACCATGCGCGAGTTCATCAGCAGCCCCTCGATCTTGTGGCCGTTCCAGACGCGTTCTTTGTAGGTCGGCTCGCCGTTGACGAAGAACTGTTCGCCCCGGATGCTCACTTCGGTGAAGCGTTGTTTCATGATAGCCTTTTCTCCCACACGAGCCAGCCCGGCAGACGTTGGTAGCCAAGCCGCTCGTTGAGTCGCAAAATGGGCGGATTAACGGTGTCGTTATGGGTGCGCGCCTCGACGTAGCCGCGCGCCCGCAGGAAACGGAATGAGTGCAGTTTGAGCGCCAGCGCCAGCCCGTGGCGGCGGTGTGCCGGGAGGACGTAGGTGGCGTTGGTGATCGCTGGGCCCGCCTGGGGCACTGAGACGGCGGTCAGCGCGACGTAGCCCTCGCCTTGTTTGGCGATGAGGATCCCCGCCGGGTCGGTGTTAGGGCCTTCCAGGGTGGACTGCACGAAGTCGTTGTAGGTCAGCCGGATGCGGACATCCCCCGGCAGCGGCACCTCGGGTGAGACGGCGTCGGCCACGGCGAAGAGCGCCTGATCGGCATCGGCGCGCATGGCCCGTTCGGCCGCCAGGGTGGTGAGGGTGTAGCCGCCCTCGGCGACGCGCTGAAACACCGCGGCGAAAGGGGCCTCATCGAAGGCAGTCAGGTCGAGCTTTTGCTCGAAGCGCACGCCGATGTTGGTGTAACCGGCGCTGTCCAAGAAGCGGACGCTGTCGGTGAGGTCCTCCCGGCAATCCGGCACGTGGAGGCGCGTCGCACCCTGCGCGACGGCGAACGGCTCCAGCCTTGCGAACAGCGCCCGGCCGACCCCGCGATGTCGCCAGGCCGGCGCGACCACCGCATACGCATTGTAGACGCCCGGCGCATCCAGCCAATACGGGTGCTGGCACTGCCCCAGCCCGATGAACTCGCCGGCCGCAGTTTCGGCACTGAGACGCAGCCGTGGATTGTCGGCCGGATAAACGCGCTCCCAGTGCTCCTGCTCTTCGAGCGTCGTCGGCTCGTCGGGATAGGTCGCGTTGAATACGCCCGTCAGCGGGACGAGGTCCTCGATGCGGAACTCCCGCAGGCGGAAGCCGCCAGTTGACGCAATTTGCGCTGAGGTCATATACCCATCCGTGTTCTTTTCAATCCGTGGGGCCGGCCAAAACCGGTCGAGACCGGTTTTGCGCATCAGGCGCCGGTTTCAGCCGGCGATCGAGTGGCATCCCACCGACGCGCAATGCACGTCCGACGCGTCGCCCGCGTGTTTTCGCGTTATCACCTGCTGCACGGCCACTGCAATGTGCCGCGCCGACATCCCGGACTTGCCTAGCAGCGCCAGGTACGGCCCCGACACGGTGAGGATATCAGCCGCCGAGGAGGGACCCGCCCGGATGACGATCACGCCTTGTCCTTTTCGATTTATCCCTTGACGGCGCCGGCAGTCATGCCTTTGACATAGTATTCCAGGAAGAATGCGT
>JALOOE010000288.1 GCA_025454565.1 Anaerolineae bacterium | reverse complement strand
GACATGCACTGGGCGATGTACGGCATTCCCCCGCGGCTGCTTTACGGCCAGGCGGAAAACCCGGTACGCGCGATCATCGACGAGATGGCGCTGAAAGCCGGGCTGGACTATATCGTGGATGCCATCTTGGACGAGGATGGTCGCGTGGTCGATATGGTCGCCGGGCATCCTGTCACGGCGCATCGCGCCGGATGCCAGATGGCAGCCAAACACTACGGTGTGTGTGTGCCCGGCCCAGCCGATATTGTGGTCTTCGATTCCTTTGGGACCGATATCGAGTACTGGCAAGCAATCAAGGCGATTACGCCCGCAGGCATAGTGATGAAGGATGGCGGAGTCGTGATCCAGATCGCTTCCTGCCCGGAGGGAGTTTCGGTCAGCCACCCAGAGGTGTTGGAGTTCGGCTATCGACCGTTAGCTGTGGTGGAAGCGATGATGGAACAGGGGCTGGTCAACAAAAGTGTGGCCGCGCACATGATTCAGGCCAGCGAGGTAATCGTAGATCGCGGCCGCGGCTTCCTGGTCTCGTCGGGCATCTCGCCACAGGATGCCGTGCGGCTCGGCTTTTTACACGCCAGCAGCGCACAGGACGCGCTCGATCAGGCCCTGGAGATCAAGGGGCCGGCGGCATCGATCATTGTGCTGCGTCATGCAGGGGATCTGCTGCCGGTGTTCTGACGCACGTAGGGTTGCGCCGAGAAGTCGTGTCTGGCAGGCCATCTGAAGTGGCCTGCCAGACTGGGAATTCGCACTGCTATGCCCAGAGCCGTGCCGGATACTTGCCCTGGGCGATCAATTCAGCCACGGCCACCTGGACGCGCGGGCGATCGGCCTGGTAGGTGACGCCGAACCAACGTTCGGGCGTGGGGAGCACTTTCACGCGCGTATGGCCTTCCTGCACGAGATCGCCGACGATGTCGGGCAGCAGGAACTCAGCCTTGAGAGGATTGGCGGCGCTCTGCTCCAGGAAGCGCGGGAAGTGCGCCGCCAACTCGTCGAAGAAGCTCGGCGTGAAGCCCCACATGTTCATCGAGACGACGCTCTCCCCTGATACCGGCGTCCAACTCCCGTCCGCTTCCTGGAACTTGACCCCATCCGCAAACGGCTCGATGTGCAGGCGCTCTTTGATCGCCTGGAGATAGCCATCCGGTCCGACCTGGCACACGCCGCGGGCCACGTGGCCGTGCTCCGAAAGGGTGTTGCTCAGCACGTAGCCCACCATGCTGTATTGGAGGGCGCCCGCTGTGTCCCGCGCGGCCTTCAGATAGCCGGCCAGCACGCGATACGATTCGGCGCCGTAGAAATCGTCGGCGTTGATCGCCGCGAAGTTGGTCGTCACCGCGTCGCGACAACAGAGCACGGCGTGCCCCGTGCCCCACGGTTTGACGCGGCCTGCGGGGATAGCGAAACCGGGCGGCAGGTTCCCCAGCTCCTGATATGCATAGGTCACATCGACCTGGCGCTCCACATCGCGGCCCACGCGCTCGCGGAAAGCCTCCTCGATGTCGCGGCGGATCAGGAAAACGACTTTACCGAAGCCGGCGCGCAGCGCGTCATAGACGGAATAATGAATGATCAGCTCGCCACTCGGGCCCACAGGATCGGCCTGCTTCAGGCCACCGTAACGACTACCGATACCGGCGGCGAGGACAAGAAGGGTCGGATCGGACATGGATGATTCACTCCCTCAGATGCAGTGTTTCGCTCTCCATTATCACCGAGATGGCCCCTTTGCGCAATTAAGTGCTGTATGCAGTTTAGCCGGAAGCAGCGTCCTATGGTATGATTGAGCCGCAAGATCCCCTGCGTATCGAGATAGACCGGAAGCCGCTATTGAGCGGCGCGCATGCGCCCATGAACTGTCTGAAGGGGTTGGTTCATCTCACGCCAAGACCCAGAGGCGCGCAGGGAAATGCTCGAAGAACCTGAAGACGTGTCTTCCGCGTCTTGGCAGCTTCACGTGAGCTTTTCGATCGTCGGAGGAGAATTATGGACATCTCGCGGCTTTCCACATGCAGCATCGCCTTGCACAAACACCCTCTTGAGGAAACGCTCGACATCATCGCCGCGGCCGGATTTCGCAAGGTGGACCTCCTGGCGCGCATGCCGCACTTCTCGCTGGACCCAGCAGAGTGCAATCCGGTGGATCTGCAGCACCTCGCCCAGGGCCGCGGCCTGCAAATCGCCAACCTGGGCACCTATGTGGGAGCCGGCTTCGCCAGCGACGATCCGACGGTCCAGCAGCGGGAATGGGGCGCTATGCAGCGGGCGATCGATCTGGCAGCGTATTTCGGCGCCCGCTCGATCCGCGTGCGTCCCGGTGACGACAGCCCGGCGTGCCTCGACCGCATCGTGCCCTGGTTCCAGCGCAGCGCGGAGTACGCCGCCAACTATGGCGTCTGCATGGGCTTCGAGAATCACGGCGGCGGCATCTCGGGCCAGCCCAAGCTGTGCGCCGAGTTGTCGAACAAGGTTGGCTCGCGCTATTTCGGCGTGTTGTACGAGCCGTGCAACCTGATGCACGCCGGCGTGGACTACCGCTATGCACTGCACATCATGCACGAGCATGTCACCCACGTCCATCTCAAGGACGGCATCTTCACGCTGCAGGGCTTCCAGCACACCATGCTCGGCCAAGGGCAGGTGGATTTCCCCTGGATCCTGTCGCAACTGACAGCGATGCACTACCGCGGCGACCTGGCGCTGGAGTATGAGCTCCAGGAGCCGCCGGCAGAAGCTGGCTTGCCCCAGTGGTATGAGGCCGGCGTGGCGCTGCTCCACGCCGCGGCGTAGGCACATCAAACCACGGAGGCACAGAGGACACGGAGAAAAAGGTACTGCGCTCTGTTCCCCGTCTCACAGGGAGGCTTCGCACTGCCTCCGTGGTTATCATAGTCACACGCGATCAGGATCAAGGATCGACATGGACATTACCGAACTCGCCATCAATGGCGGCACGCCGTATCGCGTGCGCCCCTTCCCAACCTACGCCAATGCATCGGGCCGCTCGCTCGGCGACGAAGAAAAGCAACTGCTGGCAGAAGTGATCGACAGTGGCGCGCTGAACCGCAACGACGGCTCGAAAGCGGTCGCTTTGGAGCGCGCCTGGGCCGAGATGCTGGGCGTGCCTTACGCGCACGCGGTCACATCGGGCACGGCTGCGCTGCACACTGCGGTCGCTGCGCTCAACCTGGAGCCGGGCGACGAGATCATCACCAGCCCTATCACCGACATGGGCACGGTCATCGCCGTTCTGGCGTGCAACCTGGTGCCGACCTTCGCCGATGTGGATCCTCGCACCGGCAACATCACCGCGACGACCATTGCCCGGCAGATCAGCTCCAAGACGCGCGCGATCATCGTCGTGCATCTCTTCGGCCAGCCCGCCGACATGGACCCGATCCTGGCGCTTGCCCGGCAGCACGACCTGCGCGTGATCGAGGACTGCGCGCAAGCGCATCTTGCCGCATATCAGGGCCGGTTCGTCGGGACGATGGGCGATCTGGGCTGCTTCAGCTTCCAACAATCCAAGCAGATGACGACCGGCGACGGCGGGCTGGTGGTCGGCCGCGACGAGGCGCTGGCGATCCGCGCCCGGCTCTTCTCCGACAAGGGCTGGCCTCGCGGCATCCCCGGGCTGCGCGGGCATCTCTTCCTGGGCATGAACTACCGCATGACCGAGCTCCAGGGCGCAGTGGGCCTCGCGCAGGCGCGGAAGCTGGCGGGCATGGTCGCCCGGCGGCGGCGCACCGCCGGCAGCCTGCGCGAGCGGGTCGCTGCCACCCCAGGCTTGATCCCGCCGCATATTCTACATCCCTAATCCCGTGTTCGAGTATGATGTGATTCGCGACCGCAAAACGTTCGGCACATCAGGCATCCCGTGGACGCTGCCGCAGGCCCGCCCCGGCATCAGCTACGACCGCCGGGATTATCCCGGCACGCTGCGCTTCCTCGACGAGATGTTGGTGATGAGTTGGAACGAAGAGCTGACCGACGACGATGTTCATGATATCGGCGGCGCGCTGGCGAAAGTTGCCGGATATTTCGCGGCGAAACGCGGCTGAACCAGCGAGCGAGAGACGGCACAATGAGCGAACTGCGAATCGAAACCTACACCATGCCCGGCGCCGATCTCGGCGCGGAGAACCCGTTGCCGCCGTTTCGGCCGGTGCGCGACTATCAGATCATGGCCGAGATGCCCGGTCTGCCGTCCGATATGCGCGAGTCGATCCTGTGGGGCCACCCGCGCACTATCCTGCCTTACACGATCCAGGATGGCTACAATCGCCAGCGCCGTCCACGTGGCTTTCGCGTCGCCGTGCTCGAAAACGAGCATCTGCGAGCGACTTTCCTGCTGGAACTGGGGGGCCGTCTCTGGTCGCTGCTGCACAAGCCGACCGGCCGCGAGCTGCTGTCGGTCAACCCGGTATTCCAGCCGGCCAACCTTGCCATCCGCAACGCGTGGTTCAGCGGCGGCGTCGAGTGGAACATCGGCGCCATCGGCCACTCGCCGTTCACCTGCGCGCCGATCTTCGCGGCGCGGGTCGCCGGACCGGGCGGGACGCCGATCCTCCGCCTTTACGAGTGGGAGCGCATCCGCCGGGTGCCGTTCCAGGTCGATGCTTACCTGCCGGACGGCTCGCCGGTGCTGTTCGTGCGCGTGCGTATCACCAATCCGCACGAACAGGCCGTGCCGATGTACTGGTGGTCGAACATTTCCGTGCCAGAAACGAACGACACGCGCGTGCTCGTGCCGGCGGACTCGGCCTACGGGCATGGGAACGCCAGGGTGTCCGTGATCCCCGTGCCGGTCGCCGACGGCGTGGATATCACTTACGCCAGCAACCTGCAATCGTCGGCCAGTATCTTCTTCCGTATCCCGGAGGCCGCGTGGCCCTGGATCACCGCGCTCGATCGGGATGGTCGGGGGCTGGCGCAAGCCTCCACCGGGCGGCTGTGCGGGCGGAAGTTGTTCGCCTGGGGCATGGGACCTGGAGGTCGGAAGTGGCAGGCATTCCTGTCGAACGGCGGCAACACCTATATCGAGATCCAGGCCGGTCTGGCTCCCACGCAGATGCAATACGCCACGATGCCCGCTCGCGCTGATTGGTCGTGGCTGGAGACGTACGGCCTGCTCGACGCGCACGCGGATGCCGTGACGATCCACGGCGCCGATTGGGCCGCGGCACGCGATGCTGCCGAGAATGCGCTGGGGCGCCTCATCTCGCGCGCCGAGTTGGAGGCGGAGCATACGCGCGGCGCAGCCTGGGCCGATCAGCCGCCAGCCGAGATCCTCCAACGCGGCTCGGGCTGGGGTGCGCTCGAACAGCACCGCCGAGCCACCGCCCAGGAGCCGCCTTTGTGCGGGCCCGGCCTGGTGTTCGACGACGCATCGTTGGGGCCGGAGCAGGCGCTGTGGTTAGGCTTGCTTAGGGGTGACGCCGTGCCCGATGTCGCCGCAACCGCCGAGCCGCACGGCCTGGTAGTCGACGGCGAATGGCGAACGCTGCTGGACGCGGCGTTGGCCGCGGGCAAGGGCGACAACTGGCTGGCCTGGTGGCATCTGGGCGTGCTGCGCCAATATGTCGGCGATGCCGCAGGCGCACGCGCCGCCTACCGGCGTTCGCTGGCGCTTGCCGAGACGCCGTGGGCGCTGCGGAACTTGGCGCTTCTGGCGCTGGAAGACAGGCAGTTGAGCGAAGCCGCCGACCTCTACCTGGCCGCGCTGCGCCTGCGCCCCGATCTGCTGCCGCTGGCGGTCGAGTGCGGCCGCACGCTCATGGAAGCCAGCCAGGCGCAAGCGTGGCTCGATCTGCTGCCGACACTGCCGCCCCAGGTGCGCTCGGCGGGGCGCGTCCGTCTGCTGGAGGGCCAGGCCGCGTTGGCCGCAGGCGATTTGGCTCGTGCCGAGCCGCTGTTCGTCGAACGCGTGGAGGTGGACGATCTGCGCGAAGGCGAGCTATCGCTATCCGAGTTGTGGTTCCGCTATCACGAGCTGAAGCTGAGCGCGGCTGAAGGTCTGCCGATGGACGAGGCGCTGCGCGCGCGGGTGCGCCGCGAGTTTCCGGTGCCTGAGCATCTGGATTTCAGGATGAAGACGGGGTGAACCGGAATCATCGCTGCGGCATGATCACAGCCTGCCGCGCACGCGGGTCACCGGCATCACGAACAGAAAACCGTTGTCCGGCGCGTCGAGCTCGCCCGTAATCGCCTCGGTGTGATTGATCAGGGCGTCCACATCAAAACCGTCGGGCACGACACTGAAGATGATGCGGTGGTTGATTTCATCGCCTGCCAGCAGGCCACGCAGCGATGGAAAAATTGGCAAATCATCACGAGCGGCCTGACCATGGTGACCGTGACGGATACCACAACTTTCCAGGATTGTGAGGCCGGGCACCCCGGCATGCTCCCAGGCCGCAACAATTTCATCGCACAACGAATTGTCCACCAACACCAGCGCGATCAAGTTCGCCACAGCGCACTCCTTCGGGCCGCCGCCAGGCTGCCGCTAGTCCGCATCGGCAGAAAGGCCCCGGCGGTTTCGTAGGACAATCCGCTGGATTGTCCCGGCGCAATCCAGCGGATTGCGTTACAGAAACCAGTGGCGCACTTACGCCCACCTGTACTAGGCTGCTGCGCCCGACTTCGCATCGGCGGCCGGCGCGAAGACCGCCCGCAGCATGAGCGGCGTCACTAATGTGGTCAGCAGCACCAGGATGACGACCACTGAGAAGACCTCTTCTGGGATAACGCCCTGCACCACCCCCGTGGTCGCCACAATCAAACCGACCTCGCCGCGCGAAACCATCCCGACACCCACGCGCAACGACTCACGGTTTGTGTAGCCACCGAGGCGAGCGCCCAGACCGGAGCCGAGGATCTTCGACACGATGGCGACGATGAATAGCACGACCAGCAGCAGCAGGCCTGCACTGCCCATCTCACGCACGTTGGTGTGCAGCCCGATGCTGACGAAAAAGATCGGCACAAAGAAACCGTAGGCGAGTGTGCCGACCTTGTCTTCGAGCTTGTGGCGCAGCGGACTGCGAGCCAGACACACGCCGGCGATGAATGCGCCGGTGATCGGCGCCAGCCCGCCGATCACTTCTGCAGCCCACGCGAACAGCAGCGCGCTCACCACCGCCAGCGCAGTCAGCCCTTGACTGATCGGCTGCTGATCGACCCAGCGCGCCAGCCGGGGCAATACGAACCAACCCACGACACCGGCCAACATAATGTAGAGGGCCATCCTGACGATCACCACGGCAACGCTCCCCATCCCGCCGGCAGCTTGGGTCAGCGCCAGGAAGATGGAGAGCAAGAGGATCACCACGACATCGTCCACCACCGCAGCGCCCAGCAGCGCAATCCCTTCGCGCGTGCGCAGCACGCCCAACTCAAGCAGAGTCTGCGCGGAGATGCTCACGCTGGTTGCCGTTAGCGTGATACCGATGAAGATGGCTTCCCCGCCGCGATAGCCGAACGGCAAGACGGCCAGCCCGCCCATAATCAGCGGCACAGCCACGCCGAATAGCCCGGCCAACACCGCCACTCGGCCCGCATGACGCATCTCTCTCAGGTCGACCTCCAGCCCAGCGATGAACATGAGCAGGATGACGCCAATTTCGGCCAGATCGTAGATTTCGTGCTCGAGTAGTTTCGGATCAACCAAGAACGATGCATGGAGCAGATCGACGACCGTCGGGCCGAGGACAACGCCGACCAGCAGTTCGCCAAGCACCGCGGGCATGTGCAGGCGGCCCGCGAGCCAGCCGCCTGCCTTCGCCGCAACGATGATGATCGCCAGGCTGAGCGCCAGTTGTAGGAATTCGGACACGACCGACTCTCTATTTGGCGATTACATCCACCCAGGTCTCGGCGATGATGAAGCCTGTCGCCATGTCCTGGTCGAGAACCTGGATGCTCGCCGGCCCGGGTCGCGGCGCCTGGAACTCGATCTTGGCATCAAAGCTGCCGGAAGCGCCCATTTCGCCCTTGACCAAGACCGGTCCGGATCCGATCAATTGCCCGCCTTGATATACGCGGTAGATCAGGTTGTTCTCGAATGGCGTGATGCTGGTCGTGCCCTGGAGCGGCGCGAGATTGCTCACCTCGGCGCCGGCAACCGGTGCGGTGATGGTGATGGTGCGAGGCTTGCCACTGAACGGCTTCATCGCCGCACCGAAGCTGACGTTGACCGCGGCGCGTGCGAAGGTCTTGCCTGTGGCTGCGTCGATATCCAATACCTCAAGCCGGCCGACCTGCTCCTTGCCCGGCGTGAACTGGATCGGCCCGGCGAATGTGCCGGGTTTGGTCTGCTCGCCCTTCACCGTCAGCGAACCGCTGCCGATGACCTGCCCATTGCTGCC